>VGAL01000008.1 GCA_016870715.1 Actinomycetota bacterium
GCTATTTTAAAAAGAATCATCCGCCAGATACCGAATCATCTAAAGTTACTGCGGGAATCTCATCAGGATCTTCTAGCCATCGATGAGGTAACGAGACTTGACGGACTCCAGAGCTACGTCCGCGCGGAGCTTCACCGATTTCTTGCGGGTATGGCTGCTCTTCGATCTGATCGAGTAACTGCCTCATCTGAGCAAAGTCATCAATCATTCCTAATTGTGATCTGATTTCACTTCCCACTCGAAAACCTTTGAGATACCAAGCCATATGTTTTCTCATATCACGCGTAGCGCGATACTCATCTTCGAAATACTCGCTCAAGAGTTGGCCGTGTCGAACCATAATCTCGGCAACCTTTCGCAACGTTGGAGGTTCCGGTTCCTTGCGCCCTTCAAAAGCGGCAACCAACTCGGCAAAGAGCCATGGTCTTCCCAAACATCCTCGCCCCACGACTACCCCTGCACACCCAGTCTCGGTAACCATGCGGAGGCCATCGCGACCAGACCAAATGTCACCGTTACCTAACACGGGGGTTCCATAAGGCTCTAGCGCAGAAACTAATTCTCCGATGGCATCCCATCGAGCATTTCCAGCGTACATCTGTGCGGCAGTTCGCGCATGAAGAGCGACCCACGAGACTCCTAGTTGGGCTGCGCTCTTTCCTGCATCGATAAATGTCTTGTGATCATCATCGATACCAATACGCATCTTTACTGTTACGGGAATATCAAATTCCGCCGCATTCTTCACCACTGAGCCAACAATCTCTTTAAAAAGATTACGTTTGTAGGGAAGGGCCGCTCCTCCGCCTTTTCGAGTTACCTTCGGCACTGGGCAGCCAAAATTCATATCGATGTGATCTGCCAAGTTCTCTCGGCCGAGCATCTGCACCGCTAAACCTGCAACTCGAGGATCGACTGCATAGAGTTGAATCGAACGTGGGAACTCTCCCTTACCAGGAGTGATCATGCGCATCGTCTCTTCATTCCGTTCGATGAGCGCGCGAGCTGTGACCATCTCCGAGACAAATAGACCAGCGCCTTGTTCGCGACAGAGTAAGCGAAAGGCAGCGTTAGTAATACCTGCCATAGGCGCCAGCACTACAGGTGGATCTATTGCGATCGCCCCCGAGGGAATCGGAAGCGTGAGGGGCTTTAGCAGCCCAGTAGTCGAGGGGCCAGCCATGTCTCAACCTGATCTAATGCGATTCGACTCTGTTCCATCGAATCGCGCGCACGAATAGTGACTGCGTGATCCTCAAGTGATTCGAAATCAATCGTGATGCAAAATGGCGTACCAATCTCATCCTGTCGACGATAGCGTCGACCGATAGCTCCGGCATCATCGAACTCGACATTCCAATTCTTTCGCAGCTGCGCGGCAAGGTCACGCGCCTTCGGTGATAGATCTGCATTGCGCGAAAGTGGCAACACGGCGACTTTGACCGGAGCCAATCGCGGATCAAGACGCATCACAGCGCGCTTTTCCATCTCTCCCTTCGCATTTGGCGCTTCATCTTCAGTGAAGGCATCCATCATGAAGGTCAGCGCGCAACGATCGACTCCTGCTGCAGGCTCAATGACATAAGGGGTCCAGCGCTCATTCTGCTCCTGGTCGAAGTAAGTCAGATCCTTACCTGATGCCGCCGAGTGCGCCTTGAGATCGAAATCAGTTCGGTTGGCAATTCCCTCGAGTTCGCCCCACTCAGTTCCAGCAAATTCGAATTTATATTCGATATCGGCGGTCCGCTTGGAGTAGTGCGAAAGTTTCTCTTTTGGATGTTCGTAGATGCGAAGTCGCTCTGGATTAATTCCCAGATCCTTGTACCACGCAAGGCGAGTATCAATCCAATATTGATGCCACTCTTCATCAGTTCCGGGAACGACAAAGAACTCCATCTCCATCTGCTCGAATTCGCGAGTTCTGAAGATGAAGTTTCCTGGAGTGATCTCATTACGGAATGATTTACCTATCTGACCAATACCGAATGGGGGTTTCTTCCGTGAGGTCGTGAGAACTTGATCGAAGTTTATGAAAATTCCTTGCGCAGTCTCGGGACGCAAATACGCTAGACCCGATTCATCTTCAACTGGTCCAAGGAAGGTCTTCAGCAATCCAGAGAATTGCTTGGGAGTAGTGAATTGCCCTTTATTGCCGCATGCCGGGCAATTGACTTCAGTGAGGTCGTTGGGTTTGCGCTTATGTTTAGCCTCGAATGCTTCCTCTAAATGATCTGCGCGATAACGTTTATGGCACGAGGTACATTCGGTTAACGGATCAGAGAATGTAGCGACGTGACCAGATGCTTCCCAGACTTCGCGAGCAAGAATCACACACGAATCAATTCCCACGACATCTTCGCGAGCGGTAACCATTGAGCGCCACCACTGGCGCTTTACATTGTTCTTCAACTCCACTCCCAACGGACCGTAATCCCAGGAGGCGCGAAGTCCCCCATAGATTTCACTGGAGGGGTAGACAAAGCCTCGTCGCTTGGCAAGGCTCACAATGTTCTCTAATCGATCGGCTGCCATGGTTATCCTCTCCATCCGGCTGGCTGTCGGCGGAGCGCCCCATTTGGCGCTCATATATATAAGGGTACCGGGAGAGCGCCTCGGGAAAGTTAATAACAACCATTTTCATTTTTGCTACTCTCCCATTATGAACCTGCCTATCGCCCTTGCCGCCATCACCGCCCTTGCCACAGCTCTCGGTGGCCTACTCGCACTTAAAGCCAAAGACCGGCTCCACCTAGTTCTTGGTCTAGCAGCCGGCTTACTCCTTGGTTTAGTCGCCTTTGATCTTCTCCCTGAGGTTTTCGCTCACAGCGGTAGTGAGATTCTCGGAGCTCCTGCAGTGTCAATTGCATTGATTGGTGGTTTTCTCGCGCTCCATCTCTATGAGCGCTTCTTTGGTTCGCATGAGCCAGCAGAATCTGATTACGGCCATGACCATAAGCATTCAGCAAATGTCGCTGGGGGCTTAGGGGCCGTCGCCATGGGTGGACATGTATTTCTCGATGGATTAGCGCTCGCCATTGCTTTCAAGGTGAGCAACCAACTTGGTATCGCAGTTTTCATCGCGCTTTTAGTTCATGCCTTTAGTGATGGCCTTAATACCGTCTCACTACTGATTAAGAGCGGACATTGGAGCAAGAATGCTAAGTGGTTAATTGGCGTGGACACTGTTGCTCGAATTTCTGGCGCAACTGTAGGTTCGATGGTTGCTTTCAGCGAAGATTTTATTGCTCTTTACCTTGCCACATTTGCCGGAATCATCATCTATCTTGCAACTAGCCATATCCTCCCCGAAGCCCATGCAAAACACTCTTCACGCTTGACCCTAGTTGCTACGGCAATTGGTGTGATTGCTATGTGGGCAATGGTTTCACTGTTACATAGCACTCACGCTCATGGCGATGAAGATCACCACGATGAAACTTCTAAGTCCATCCCTCATGAAGGAGAACATCATGAGGATGATGATCACGAGGACCATGAATAAATCTCAAATAAAGCTCATTTCCACATTGGAGCGGGTCGGCGGGTTTGCCAGCGGGAAGAGTTGTACCAAATGCTCCGCAGAGATGGCGACGGAATCGGCTTAACCACTGTCTATCGGGCGCTGCAATCGCTTTTGGATGACAAAATTGTCGATGTACTTCGTCGCGAAGATGGCGAGGCGCTCTATCGTCTCTGTGGCGAGGCCCACCACCATCACTTAGTTTGCCGTTCTTGTGGGAGTACAGTCGAGATTGAGGGAAGTTCGGTGGAGAAGTGGGCCGAAGCAGTGGCTCAGGAGCATCGATTTCGCGAAGTCGGCCACACTGTCGAGATCTTTGGTTTGTGCAGTAAGTGCTAGAAATTTAAGCCTTGCCAAATCTCCGATTGCGCGCTGCGTAAATCTCAATTGCCTTCCATAGAGTGTCTCGACGTACATCTGGCCAGAGCACATCGAGGAATACCAGTTCTGCATATGCCGATTGCCAGAGCAAGAAATTGCTAATTCGCTCTTCACCTGAAGATCGCAAAAACAGGTCAACGTCAGTAGGGATATCCAAATATTGAGCGAACTTCTTCTCAGAGATTTTCTCCGGATTAATCTTCTTTTTCTTTATATCCGCTGAAAGTTCCAGCGCTGCATCAACAATCTCCGATCTACCCCCGTAGTTAATGCACATATTGAGAGTGAGGACTTTATTTTTAGCGGTAAGTTCCTCAGCCCGTTCGAGCTCAGAGATGACACTCGCCCATAGCCTTCCGGTGCGACCAGCCCACCGAACTCGAACGCCCATCGCATTCATCTGGTCGAGCCTTCGTCGAATCACATCGCGATTAAAGCCCATCAAGAACTTCACTTCTTCTGGTGAGCGCTTCCAATTCTCCGTTGAAAATGCGAATGCGCTTAATTCTTGAACGCCGATTTCGATAGCGCCTTCAACGACATCAAAGAGCGCGGCTTCGCCTGCCTCATGCCCGGCAGTCCGTGGTAGTCCGCGCGCCTTAGCCCACCGACCATTGCCATCCATCACTACTGCAACATGGCACGGAATGAGATCCTTAGGGATTTGAGGCATCGCAGAGTTACTCATCGAAGCTCATACTCGCTCCACTAACGGCAGGCTCCGCAGTGATCGCTCAAGATGAAATTGTAGATAGGCGGCGACTACGCCACTTGCCTCACGCTGGATTTTCAATTCGGAATCATCCGCCTGGCTCCACGCACCCGCAAGAAGGGCGCCAATAAGCGAAAGTGCATCGGCAGAAACGGTGGCTGAGCCCGAGGGGCGACAGTCGATGCAGACACTCCCGCCGCCAGCCAATGAGAAGAAACGATGTGGCCCTGGTTTCTCGCACCGGAAACAATTTTCAAGCGCTGGCGCATATCCGCCAACTGCCAATGAGCGGAGTAAGAAGGCATCGAGAATGAGTGAAGGAGCATGCTCATCTCGCGCAAGGCTACGTAGCGCGCCAACCACTAATAGATATTGCTGCTTGGAAGGCTCTTGTTCATTCAGAGTAAATCGCTCTGCCGTCTCGAGAATCGCCGAAGCAATCGTCCACTTCTGATAATCCGCCGAAAGCTCATCACCAAAGTTCTCCTTGGAGACCGCTTCCGTGATGATGTCGAAAGTCTTTCCGGTATGTAACTGGACATCAATCGTGCTTGCCGGTTCTAGTCGCGCACCGAACTTTGATTTAGTCCGACGAACACCTTTAGCGACAGCGCGAATTCGGCCGTGATCTCGAGTAAGAAGCGTGATGATCCGATCAGCCTCACCAAGGCGGGAGGTTCGAATTACCACTGCTTCATCGCGATAGAGACCCACGCGACTACGCTAACTCAAGGCGCTATCGAATAGCGCGATTAATCGCAGAAACGACTGCTTTAAGCGAGGCGGTGGTGGTGTTCGGGTCGATACCTACCCCCCAGAAAATCTCCCCATTTATCGAGCACTCCAGATAAGCAGCGGCGCTGGCATCCCCACCTGCAGCTAAAGCATGCTCGTAGTAATCCAGAACTTCGACGCTCACGCCATGGCTCTTCATCGCCGCACAGAAGGCAGCAATCGGACCATTGCCACTACCTTCCAGAGAGAATTCTTTACCACGATCAGTGATGGTAGTTACAAGTTTTACATCCTCGCCAAGAGTTGAACTGGTTGACAGTCCGCGCAATCTAAAGCGACCCCACTGAACCTCACGAGCGCCTTCAGTTGGTAGATACTCATCCTCAAATACACGCCACATCTCATCGGCAGTGACTTCACCGCCCTGCTCATCGGTCTTGGATTGAATGACTTGGCTAAATTCGATCTGAAGTCGACGTGGCAGATCAAGAGAATGTTCATTCTTCATGATGTATGCAACGCCACCCTTGCCTGATTGGCTATTGACTCGGATAACCGCTTCATAGCTACGGCCAATATCCCTCGGATCAATTGGTAGGTAGGGAACTGCCCAGACCATCTGATCGATGCTCTTGCCTGCAGCCTTGGCATCGCGATCTAGATGTTCGAAGCCTTTCTTAATCGCATCTTGATGTGAGCCAGAGAATGCGGTGAAAACTAGATCGCCACCATAGGGATGACGCTCTGGAACGCGAAGTTGATTGGCATATTCAACAGTTCGTCTAATCTCAGAAATATTGGAGAAATCGATCATCGGATCGATTCCTTGGCTCAAGAGATTTAATCCCAAGGTGACGATGCAGACATTTCCAGTTCGCTCGCCATTTCCAAATAGGGTTCCTTCGATCCGATCTGCTCCTGCCATATAACCCAATTCAGCAGCGGCAACTCCAGTTCCGCGATCGTTATGCGGATGAAGGCTGAGCACGACGCTCTCTCGATAGGCAAGGTTGCGGGACATCCATTCGATGGAATCGGCATAGATATTAGGCGTTGCCATCTCAACGGTCGCAGGAAGGTTAATGATCGTCTTCCACGATGGTGATGGTTTCCAAATATCGTTTACTGCATTACAGACCTCTAGCGCGTATTCCAACTCTGTTCCGGTATAGGACTCCGGTGAATACTCGAAGGAGACGTTAGTTCCTTTTACGGTATCCACTAATTTCAAACAGTATTCAGCGCCGTCGGTGGCGATTCGCTTGATTCCCTCTTTATCCTGACCAAAGACCACACGTCTCTGCAAAGTGGAAGTCGAGTTGTAGAGATGGACAACGGCGTTTTTTGCACCCTTAATGGATTCGAAAGTGCGATCAATAAGGTGGGTACGCGCTTGGGTGAGGACTTGGATAACGACATCATCAGGAATCAAATCCTCTTCGATGATTTTGCGGACGAAATCAAAATCAGTCTGACTCGCGCTTGGAAAACCTACTTCAATTTCTTTGTAACCCATCTGGACAAGTAACTTGAACATCGCAAGTTTGCGCGGAGGATCCATCGGATCGATGAGCGCTTGGTTTCCATCCCGAAGATCTACCGAACACCACTGTGGCGCTTTGGTGATCTGCTTCGTTGGCCAGGTGCGATCGGGAAGATCAATAGGCGCAAAAGGTTGATAACGATGGATCGGGGATTTGCTCGGTTGTTGCTCTGGAAAGTTCATCTCGGCTGCTCCTTAGATTTCTAAAGGGAAAGGTTTGGGGTGGAAATTGCCGGCATGACCTTTACCCGCGAGAGGGGCTCCGGCTAGTTGGCCCCTTCGCGGCAGCTAAGGAGGAGGCTGCCTACAGAGATGAACATGAGTAAGAGCGTACTACTAAGGCCTTCTAGTGAGCAAAAACGACCAGGATTGCCGCAGTCAGGTGGGCCAAGAATGCACCTGCGGTAAATGAGTGGAAGAGCTCATGGAATCCAAACCACCGCGGAGAAATATTCGGCTTTTTGGTGGCATAGATCAATGCACCTACGGAGTAGAGGATTCCACCAAGTAGGACTAACGCGAAGATGAGAACGCCACCTTCGTTGAGGAACTCGGGAAGGTAGGCAATCGCTGCCCATCCCAACGCTATATAGGCGATTACATAGAGCCAACGTGGGGCAGTTACCCAGGCAACGCGAAGAATCGCGGTGGCGATTGCCCCTCCCCAGACAGCAGAAAGCAAGAGTGTGGCTGATCTGCTCTCAAGGAGAAAGATTGCAAATGGCGTATAGGTGCCAGCGATAAGAATCGGAATGTTCGCATGATCGATGCGGCGCCATACCGCTTTATATTTCTTACTCCATCCCACCCGATGATAGAGAGCGCTGCAGGTAAAGAGCGTTACTGCAGTAAGCGTGAATACGCCAAGTGTGATTCGTCCGGCAAACTCTGATGCGAGTGTGATGAGCACGATTCCCGTCACCAAGGAGATGGGTGACATCACCAGGTGCACTACACCGCGCAACTTAGGAACGTCGAGGGTTACCTTCATTCGACAAGATTACACGTTGCCATTCGCAGGTGGGTGATTAAAGCGTTGGCAAATAACGATCAATCTCATACATGCTTACCTGGCGCTCATAATCAGACCATTCAGCTCGCTTATTACGCAAGACATATTCAAAGACGTGTTCGCCGAGGGTCTCTCGGACCAAATCACTTGCTGCCATCGCTGTTATGGCCTCGTTCAAATCACGCGGCAGTGGCGTAAACCCAGCGGCGAGCGCAATCTCGGGTTCGTTTAAGTCGATGTGTGGCGCATCATCCAGTTGGTATCCCGCTTCGATTCCTTTCAATCCTGCAGCGAGGATTACAGCAAAGGCAAGGTATGGGTTACATGCCGAATCGGGAGAGCGTAATTCGATCCGAGTGGAATTTGGCTTATTAGGTTTATACATCGGAATTCGCACGAGTGAGCTGCGATTATGTGGACCCCAGGAGATAAATGCCGGCGCTTCACCCCCGCCATGCAGACGCTTATATGAGTTAACCCATTGATTGGTGATTGCGCTGTACTCAGGAGCATGCTTTAACAAACCTGCGATAAATGAGCGACCTGTTGCAGAAAGTTGCAGTGGTGCGCCCTCTTCATAGAAGGCATTACGTTCACCATCAAATAGTGAGAGGTGAGTATGCATTCCCGAGCCAGCATGCTCAGTGAAGGGCTTTGGCATAAACGAGGCGTAGAAGCCTTGGTCGAGCGCGACCTCTTTGACCACCATCTTGAATGTCATGATGTTATCTGCAGTGCTTAGCGCATCTGCATCGCGTAAATCGATCTCTTGCTGTCCAGGAGCTCCCTCGTGATGGCTAAATTCGACGCTCACTCCCATCGCTTCCAACATGGTGATCGCCTGTCGACGGAAATCATTACCCACCGCACTTGGCGTGTGATCGAAGTACCCGCCCGAGTCCACAGGTACCGGAAGCACACCTTTTCCACTTGCCTCTGGTTGATTCTTGAATAGGAAGAATTCGATTTCCGGATGGGTATAGAAGGTGTATCCCTTGTCGGCAGCGCGTTGGAGTACTCGCTTAAGTACATGACGGGGATCTGCCGGCGAGGGCGTGCCATCAGGAAGAGTGATGTCGCAGAACATTCGGGCAGCGCCAGGAGATTCGGTTCGCCACGGCAAGATCGAGAAGGTATTGGGATCTGGTCGAACCAACATGTCAGATTCATGAACGCGCGCAAAGCCTTGGATCGCCGAACCATCAAAGCCAATTCCCTCATCAAATGCGCTCTCTAATTCAGCAGGTGCAACAGCAACAGATTTCAACGTGCCGAGCACATCGGTGAACCACAGGCGGACGAAACGAACCCCACGCTCTTCGAGGGTGCGCAGGACGAACTCCTGCTGCTTCTGCTTGCTCATGGGCTAATCATTACGCGTCAACATTTCAGGGACGTTAACGAATAGTTGGTCGAACAGGGCCAGTTAGGGCGCCCATTTGGAGATGATGGGCAGGCGGCGGTCTTTGCCGAAGTTTCGCGCCGAGACCTTGGTCCCTGGCGGGTATTGGCGCCGCTTGTACTCGGCTCGATCAACCATCTTCATTACCCGCGCCACAAGCGCTGGCTCAAAACCAGCGGCAACAATCTCGGCAAAGCCCTGATCCAAGGTGACGTAACGATGCAAGATTCGATCAAGGAGCGAGTAATCGGGAAGGGAATCGGTATCACGTTGCCCCGGGCGTAACTCTGCACTTGGTTCTTTGTTGATCGAACTCTCCGGAATCGGAGGTACCTCGCCACGGGATTGTGCGAGCGCATTACGCCAGCGCGCTAATTCCCATACTGCGCTCTTCCATAAATCTTTGATAGGCGCATACCCGCCAACGGCATCACCGTAAATTGTTGAGTAGCCAACGGCCAACTCACTCTTATTTCCCGTCGCCAGAACTAGGTGTCCCTCTTGATTGGAGATTCCCATCAAAGTCGTACCGCGCACGCGCGCTTGTAGATTCTCTTCAGCGACTCCTGTGAAACCGAGCTTCATGAGAAAAGATGAGACCATAGGCTCGATCTCTACTACTCGATAATTCAATCGCGTTCGCGCGACAAGATCGGCAGCATCGCTGAGCGAGTGGCTCGAGGAGTACTTACTAGGCATACCGACGCCAAAGACCCGCTCTGGACCGAGCGCATCGACTGCGATTGCCGCCACCAACGCAGAATCAATTCCACCCGAGAGTCCAAGCAGTACTGAGGGGAATCCACCTTTAGTTACATAGTCACGAAGTCCAGTCACTAACGCTGACCAAATTTCACCTCCCCGATCAAGTGCCGGGGCGACCTTTGGAGAAAGTAATGGATAGTCAGCTAATTCACCGTCACTGATCACGACATCTGGGGTGGAGGTTCGAAGTCGAGCCTGAACATCCACGAGCATCGTGCCTTCATGGAACTGCGGTGCGCGCGCCAATACTTCGCCCATAGAGTTAGCAATCAGAGAATCTCCATCGAAAACTAATTCATCTTGACCACCGACCATATTTACATAAGCAACCGGCGCCGAAATCTCACGAGCTCTTCGAGAGATAAGCGCTTCGCGGGAATCATCTTTATCGCTCTCAAATGGCGAACCATTGATCACAAGAAGTAACCCTGGATTTCGTGCAGCAATCTCTGGCATCACTCCGCCGTCTTGCCAAATATCCTCGCAAATCGCCAACGCAATATCTATTCCATGTAAACGAAAAACTAGAGTGCCATGACCTGGAACGAAATTTCGGAACTCATCGAACACTCCGTAATTGGGCAGGTGGCGTTTAACGTACTTGGCAATGATCTTGCCTTGGTGGATGACCGCGACTGCATTCTCAGGAGCTCCAACGGGAACACCTAGGCGCGGCTCTCCCTTTTCATTCTGATTCTCGTTCTGGTCGAGGTATCCGATAACAACAACGATGTTACCCATACCGGCCTTCGCCAATTCTGTTGCAAAGTGTTCTGCAGCGTTCCGACTACTCATTCGGAAATCACCGCGCAGTGCGAGGTCCTCAACCGGGTAACCGGTCACCATCATCTCGGGGAGTGCGATGAGGTGGGCGCCATCGCGCCAGGCGCTTGCCACCGCATCAAATGCCAGTTGGCAATTGCCGTTGATATCCCCGACCACGGGATTAAGTTGCGCCAAGGCCAACCGGAGCGGGCCTTTCTCTCCTGCCATAGGGCGAGCCTATCCCGTGGTGAAGGAAGTAGGCTTTTCTCATCGAGCACAGGGACTGGCCATCAGACCAGCCTTGAGGCGTTAGGGGTTTAGATATGAGCGATTCTGCCAACTCGCATTCGTTATATGGCGGGGCGATCCATCGCCGGATCACCGTCAAAGATATCCAAAAAGCCAAATCAGTCGAGCGATGGCCGATGCTTACTGCATATGAGCAGTACACGGCAGAGATCTTCGATACCTGCGGCATTCCAGTTCTGTTAGTAGGAGATAGCGCGGCCAGTAATTTCCTTGGATACGAAAATACTATTCCGGTAACAATCGATGAATTGCTTCCATTGGCTCGCGCAGTAGTGCGAAGCACCAAACGGGCGATGGTTGTTGCCGACTTGCCATTTGGCTCTTATGAGAGTTCACCGGAACAAGCGCTAGCCACCGCGACTCGGTTTATGAAGGAGAGTGGCGTTCATGCGGTCAAACTCGAGGGTGGCGAACGGGTAGCGCCGCAGATACGAGCCTTGGTCGCTGCTGGTATCCCTGTAATAGCACATATCGGATTGACGCCACAATCTCTCCATCAACTGGGTGGCTATCGCGTACAAGGTCGGGGCGAGGATGGAGCACTCCTTAAGGAGAGCGCGCATGCGGTACAAGATGCAGGTGCATTTGCCGTAGTCCTTGAATTGATTCCGGCAGAACTTGCCGCCGACATCACCGAAGCGCTCACCATTCCCACGATAGGAATTGGCGCCGGGAATCAATGTGATGCGCAAGTACTCGTCTGGAGCGATTTAATGGGGTTAACACAACAGCCACCGAAATTGGCGAAGGCCTATCGAAACCTCCGTAAAGAGATAGGCGATGGGGTTAAAGAATGGGCGCGCGATGTTGCCAGCGGTAATTTTCCTGGAGAGGCGCAGAGTTTCCAATAAATCCCGATTCTTCACACTCTTTTGGGCGCTAGAGTGCTCTTCTCATGTGGACGAAAATCAAGGCACAACTAGCCGCCTCGGCAATCGATATCTCACTCCTTCGCACCAACCGGAATCTGGCAATCCTCTTCTATTCGGGATTGATCTCTCGAATGGGTTCGATGATCACCTATGTAGCTCTACCTTTCCAGGTGAAGGAACTGACTGATTCATTTCTTGCTGTGGGATTGATTGGTGCGGCAGAACTTATTCCACTTATCGTCTTTGGACTCTATGGCGGAATGCTCGCTGATGCTTTCGATCGAAGAAAGTTGATTATCTTTGGCGAGGTTTCTGCACTCGTGCTCTCGGTTATCTTGCTCATCAACGCCCAGCTAGCAGAGCCCAAAGTCTGGGTCCTCTTCTTCGTGGCTGCCGCCTTCTCGGCAGTCAACGGCGCAACTAGTCCCAGCTATAACGCAGTAATCCCCCGGATTGTCGCCCATGAGGATATTCCTAAAGCGAGCGCTCTGATGGGCTTGCGTTGGCAAGTTGCCGTGATCACCGGGCCGGCTGCCGGTGGATTCATCATCGCCTATTGGGGTGTGAGCACCGGCTACATCATCGACATCATGAGTTACCTGCTCTCCCTCGCACTCCTCTCGCGCCTGACCCCCTTTACTCGTGGGGGTGAGCGCAAGACTGCACCCTCGATCTCCGCGCTCGTCGATGGAGTCCGGTACGCCGTCAAACGCCAAGATCTGATGGGTACCTATCTCATCGACTTAGCTGCGATGTTCTTTGCAATGCCGACCGCGCTCTTTCCATTCTGGGCAGAGTCACTCGATGCCCCCTCTGCTCTGGGACTTTTATATTCAGCGGGAACAGTTGGCGCGTTATTAGTCACCCTCTCTAGTGGTTGGACCTTGCGGGTCTATAACCACGGAAAAGCCATTATTTATGCAGCTTTAGCGTGGGGTCTGGCTATCGCACTTGCAGGACTTATCGACTCAGTTCCATGGGTCTTACTCTGTTTGGTCATTGCAGGTGGCGCCGATCATGTGAGCGTTATCTTCCGAGCCACGATTTGGAATCAAACGATTCCCGATGAACTTCGCGGACGTCTTGCCGGAATCGAAGTTCTCTCGTACACCGTCGGACCCATCAGCGGACAACTCCGCGCTGGTGGCATGGCAGCAATCACCGGGTTACGAGGTGCGATTGTCGGCGGTGGTCTGCTCTGCATCGGAGCGGTCGCTGCGACCTCCATCTTCTTGCCAAAGTTCCGCAAGTACGACAGTCGAACCGATCCTTACGCGCTCCATGAACGTGAGGTGCGTGCTCGTAAGCTCGAATCCGAGGGGTAGTTCCGACAGCACGAACCGAGGAAAAAATTCGTGTGCGACACGACACAAAAATTTTATCTAAATGCTGGAACTTCCTCCCAATATAAGGAACCATTCTCTATAACAGGTCCGGTGACGGATCGGACCCTGCTGACAGGAGAAATACGTGGCTGCAGCCAAGAAGAAAGCAAGGAAGCGCACCGCAAAGAAGGCAGCACCAAAGCGCCGTAAGAAGGCCGCTGCAAAGAAGGCAGCACCAAAGCGCCGTAAGAAGGCCGCTAAGAAAGCTGCTCCAAAGCGTCGCAAGAAAGCTGCAAAGAAGGCAGCTCCAAAGCGCCGTAAGAAGAAAGCAGCTGCTGCTGCAGGTGCAGCAAAGCCAAAGCGTCGCCGTCGCAAGAAGGCCGCTAAGAAAGCAGCGTAAATTCCAGCATAAATTACTGGTAATTAACCCCCATAGCCTTACGGCGATGGGGGTTAATTCATTTCCAGCCTCGATAGATTATTTATCGCAGAGCGAGAGGTCAGAGCGAGAGACAGCCTGATTGATGCGCGAGAAGATCTTTTCAATCTGAACTTGTTCGGTTGCACTTAGTTGCGAGAGCCAGCGCTTCTTTAAGCACGCTTTATATGTGGGTGCAATCTGAGAAATCTTTTTTACTCCACGTGAAGTAAGAACTGCAAAGAGCCCGCGTTTATCCTCACTGCACCGCACTCGCTCTACCCAGCCCTCAAGCTCTAAAACCTTGATGCGATGGGAGAGGCGCGAACGGGAGACGAGGGCAACCTCGGCTAATTCACTCATCCGCATCCGACGCGCTGGGGCCTGCCCCAAATGGGCAAGAAGTTCGTAGTCGGCCAAGGTCAGACCGAACTCACTGAGATCCTCGTCAAGGGCGGCGGTCAACGCTCTGGTGGCAGAGATGTAACTCTGCCAAGCATCCGGAGCGCTCTTAACCATGGATTGAGGGTAGCGAACGATTGAACTTTCAACTACTCAGGATAGTGACAGGCGACCTCGCTGCCGTCTAAGAGATGGAGGGCTGGCTCCTCGGTGAAGCAGCGCGCCTGCGCCTTCCAACATCGAGTGTTAAAGACACATCCCGTGGGTGGATTCGAGGGTGAGGGTAGATCCCCCGAGAGAACAATCTGTTCCCGTGCGCTCTCCAAAACGGGATCAGGTATCGGAATCGCCGAGAGGAGCGCCTTTGTGTACGGATGATGAGGGCGTTGATAAATCTCCTCGGTGGGAGCAATTTCGACAATCTTGCCGAGATACATCACTGCTACCCGATCTGAGATGTGCTGGACAACTGAGAGATCGTGGGCGATAAAGAGATAGGAGAGGCCAAAATCATCCTTGAGGTCATCAAGGAGGTTAATGACCTGAGCCTGAATAGAGACATCCAGCGCTGAGACCGGTTCATCGCAGACGATAAATTCAGGGCGGAGCGCAAGCGCCCGTGCTATCCCGATTCGCTGGCGCTGTCCCCCAGAGAACTCATGCGGATACCGGTTGTAATGCTCAGGATTTAACCCCACTCGCTCCATCAACTCCTGAACTGCACTCTTGATATCTCTCTTGCTGGAGGCGACTGAATCAATGCCATGGATAGTGAATGCTGCTCCGATGATCTCTCCTACTGAGTGGCGTGGGTTCAGTGATGAGTATGGATCCTGGAAGATGATTTGCATCTTGGTACGCAGCGGTTTCATCTTCCGGGATGAGTACCCAGAGATATTCTCGCCATTAAAGTAAATCTCTCCGCTGGTGGGCTCATATAACTTAAGAATCGTCCGCCCGGCGGTGGATTTACCGCACCCTGATTCGCCAACAAGTCCGAGCGTCTCGCCCCGTTTTATCGCGAAGGAGATGCCATTGACCGCCTTATTTTCACCCTTAACCCGCGCAAAGATGCTATTGCTTGTGATGGGAAAGAACTTCTGGAGATTCTTCACTTCTGCAATCGGGGTATCGTTCACAGCGCGGCCCCCTCGAGATGACACCGAGCAAAATGTCCTGGCGTATGTTCTGTCAGCGCAGGCATCGTACTTTTACAGCGATCAGGGCCACCGCCAACGCGTTCGGTGAAGTTGCAGCGAGGGGCAAAGGCGCACCCGGCAGGTAAAGCAATCAACGAAGGGGGTTGCCCCGCAATTGCGCTCAAGCGCTTCCCATGGCCCCGATCCATTCGTGGAATCGATGCGAGCAAGCCATGGGTATAAGGCATTAAAGGATTGGCATAGAGCTCACCTACCGGTGCGCTTTCGACGATCTTTCCGGCATACATAACATTTACCCGGTCCGCCGCTCCCGCTACAACCCCTAAATCATGAGTGATCAAGATGATTGCCATCTTCAGTTCTGATTGCAGCTCACGAAGAAGTTTGAGTATCTGTGCCTGGACTGTGACATCAAGGGCAGTTGTTGGCTCGTCGGCAATCAGCAACTCAGGGCTATTGACCAGTGCCATTGCGATCATCACGCGCTGGCGCATACCGCCAGAAAATTGATGTGGAAATGCCTTTAAGCGATTTGCAGCATCGGGAATGCCTACCATCTCTAACAGTTCAATTGCGCGCGCAGTACTAACTTCGATATCTACCTCATTATGTACTTGATGGGCTTCGATAATCTGATCACCAATCGTGTAGTACGGATGGAGTGAGGACATTGGGTCCTGGAAGATCATTGCGATATTTTTGCCGCGGATTTTTCGCATCTGCTCATCAGCAAGATCTATCAATTCGAGGTTGCCAGCATCGCCCTTCATAATGGCGCTGCCACTAATCCGTGAACCACGTTTCGAGAGCAAGCCCATCAGCGCCAGATTGGTTACCGTTTTACCCGAACCTGATTCGCCCACTATCGCCAAAGTCTCCCCGCGTTCGACGGTGAAGGTGACGCCATCAACCGCCTTGACGAGACCATCGCTAGTAGGAAATTCGACCCGCAGGTCGGAGACTTCGAGAAAACTCATGCAGCAACTCGCACACGTGGGTCGATAAATGCATAGAGCACATCGACCAGAAGATTCATGAAAATGACGATTGTCGCAGCCAGGATCGTGGTCGCAACGATGATTGGTAAGTCAAAATCAACCACAGCGCCAAGGGAGAGTCGACCTAACCCTGGGAGATTAAAGACTGCTTCAGTAAGAATTGCTCCACCCAAAAGTCCAGCAAAATCAAGACCTGCCATTGTTGTGAGCGGAGCGAGCGCAGCGCGTAAGGTGTGCTTACGTAATACAACCTTCTCGCTTAATCCCTTTGCGCGAGCGGTACGTATGAAGTCTTCACTCAAGGTTTCTATAACTGCGTTGCGCACAAAACGGGTATACAAAGCGGCGTATGCGAATGCCAACGTGATCCAGGGCAGAATCATCGTGTTTAACCACTCCAACGGATTCTCAAAGAGCGGGGTGTAGTTTCCTGAGGGGTAGGGCAAGATTCGCCATTTGACCACAACGAAAACTAAGAGGAGTAGACCGGTGAGGAAGGTCGGTAGTGAGGTGCCAATAAGTACGAAGATGGTGCTTCCAGTGTCAGCAGCTCGACCTCGGTACCGGGCGGCGACAATTCCTAAGCCAACCCCCAGAATCAACCAGAGCACCAGAGCGCCAATTGCCAGTGAGAGTGTGACTGGGAGCGCCTCAAGGATTGAGTTGGTCACGCATGCATGCTCTTGGAAGGAGTATCCGAAACTGGGCGCTGGGCAAAATATTGTTGCCGCTCCCTCGCCAAAAGTACGACCAAGAAAAAGCCCTTTGAGAAAAACCACATATTGGGTCCATATTGGAAGGTCGTATCCAAGTCGCTTTCGATTGGCCTCGATGATTCCTGGATCATTACAACTCTTACCGCAGGTAAGGGCTGCAGGATCGAAGGGCAGGATGGCAAAGATTAAGTAAACAGCAAAGCTAACGGCAAATAAAATCGCTATCGAGATTGCAATTCGTCTTGCTAAATAATTAATCATAAGCACCTTCCCTTCATGTTTTACATTTTTTTACATGTTTAAAGTTGAGGTGAGGGATTACTCCCCCACCTCAACGCGTACTACTTCAAGTCCTATTAAATGAATTTAATTATGACTTGACTTTGATATCACCAAAGGATGGTGCACCTTGTGGTTCCCAGAAGAAGATTCCTTCAAGCTTTGAGCCCCAAATTTCTTGGGTCTTGGAGAAGACACCTGGGATGACCCACATTTGGTCCATCACATATTGGTTAAGTGCAGCCCACTCTGCGCCCTGCTTTGCACGATCTGGCTCAAAGAGGTTTGCCTCAGCGCGTTGCTTGAACTCTGCATATGCAGGGTCCTTGCCCACTCTTGATAGCGGGAATCCAGCCCCTTCAAGGAAGAGCTCAGGAATAACCGTTGAAGCATTCGCCCAGTCTGGACCCCAACCAGCGCGAGAGAGATCTCCCTGCTTGGTTGGATCAAGGACTACTGCGTAGTACTGACCTGGCTCGATGAAATTGAATTTGAGATTGATTCCCGCATTCTTCTTCACTGAGTCAATCCAGATTGTTGCGGACTTCTTATTGGTATCAGTATCGCCAACATCAAAGGTAAGTCCTGGGCCAGTTGCTTTCGCATAGACATCAGGGCATGCGGTCTTCGCCTCAGCCATGAGCGCTTGTGCCTTCTCAGGATTTCCTTCAGGTTTGAAATCTTCCAAACCAGTCACTGGCTTGTAATCAAGACCCATCAACGGCTTGATGACGCCATCTGCTGGATCGCCACCAAACGCTGGTCCGCCACCAAGTTGTAGGAGGGCAGCGAAGTCACGTGCGTAGTAGAGCGCCTTGCGAATCTGCACGCATGGCACCTTTCCGACATTGACTGCGGTGTAGGTGACGTATGGATCGTAAACGTTAAGTGCGCGACCCTGCCACTCTTCCTTAGGTGTGCCATCTTCATTGAAGACAGTTGCCAAGTTAGTGGGAAGAACTGCATCTAGTGAGAATGCAGCTGGCTCGGAATCATTCAAGATCAATTGATCGCGAACTTCCTCAGCCACACCAAAACGGACGACGATCTTGTCTGGGTATGCGTTCCGAATTGGATCGGAGTCCTTACTCCAACTCTCGTTGCGAACCAAGACCATCTCATCTTTTGCCTTGTACTTCTCAATCTTGTAAGGGCCAGAGGAGACAGGTGCAAGATCGTATTGATCGCCTGTGTCCTTTGCCTTTGGTACTGGGCTGAACGAGAGGTAGGTGACGGTGTAGTTGAAGTCGCCGACCGCACGCTTCAAATTGAAGGTGATGGTCTTGTTATCTTCAGAGCAGGTCACAGCTTTGTCGTATGCAGCGGTGTCATTTCCATCTGCCTTGTATGGGCCCTTGTAAACCGAGGAACCATCCGCAGCTGAAGGAATGTCGAGCATGCTAATTGCATAGGTCGGACCATCGGTGATGACATCTGTTGCAAATGTGCGAGAGACGCCATATTTCACATCTTCACAGGTAATGTCGCTGCCATCTTCAAACTTCACGCCATCGCGAAGTGTGAACTCCCAGGTCTTATTGCCATTTGAAGAGCGACCGGTGTCGGTTGCCAAATCTGGCACCACCTCGGAACCTGCAGCACCCTCTGCTCGCGCGTAAGCGGTGAGCGTACGGTGCATAAATGAACCGAACCACGCGATATGTTGACCAGTGTAGTTACGGTTTGGATCAGCGTGAGTCCATGACTCCGCATTAGTGAGGAAGGTGAGCGTTCCGCCCGCGCCTCCGCTTGAAGATGAGCAACTCACGAGTACGCCAGTAAGTAGCGAGAGCGCCACTACACCGGAGAACGCGCGGCGCCCTCTGCGGGACGAACCCGCTTTTATCTTGAACATATTCCTCCTCAACGATGGATATGTGGTTGGTTTCATTTACGTAATCTCACTCCGAGGGTCGAGCGCATCGCGTACCGCATCACCGAGCAAGTTGAATGTAAGCACCACAAGAATCAGGGCACTTGAAGGGATAAAGAAATAGGTGGGGTTATTAATGACATATTTGATGGAGTCGGATATCAACAGACCCCACGTGGCATCAGGTGGTTGGACTCCAAGGCCCAGAAAGGAGAAGACCGCTTCTGCTGTGAGATATCCCGGAAGCGAGAGCGAGAGGTAGACAATCACTACCGTCCATAGATTTGGCAAGATTTCCTTGAAAATGATCCTCCGTTGGGATGCGCCCAATGCGCGTGCAGCCAAGATGTAATCGCGCTCTCTGATTGAGAGCACCTGTGAGCGCATGATGCGGGCAAGATATGGCCAACCAAAGAAAATGAGAATGAGCACCAAATAGGTCATGCGCGCCGAGTTTCCTTCAACTATCCCCGTTGCCTCCAGGCGTTGCACCATGGGCAAACTCAACGCGACAATCATAAAAAATGCTGGGAAGGCTAGGAGGAAATCGATGAAGCGGCCGAGCGTGGAATCCACCGCACCCCGGAAGTACCCCATCAGAATTCCCATAATCAATCCGATACTCACGCTTGAGATGGTGACGATGAGCGCAACAAAGAACGAAGTGCGCGCTCCAAAAAGTAGGCGAGCAAGGAGGTCGTGACCAATACCAGGCTCAAGTCCAAGTGGATGGGCCCAACTGATCCCATTAAAGCCACCGGTTGGAAATCCCTGGCTGTTCATTAAGTCGTTATATCGAGCTCGGGGATCCAGGCCAAAGAGAGTTCGCAAAAGCGGAGCGAACATTGTTGAGAAGATAAGAAAGACCGCAATCGAGAGGGTGATGAGTCCCGTTCTATTTGCGCGAAAGCGGCGCCATGCCAATTGGCGAGGGCTACGACCAACGACTCCTGAAGAGGCGCTCTCCAGTAGCTCGCTGCTCAACCTGACCCCCTTGCCGCGCTACCGGGCGGTAGCCTTCCGAGCAACTTACTCCTCTATATAGGGGCAAGACCACCACCGAAATCGCCGCAACCAGCGAAAATAGCGCGCTGAGCCAGTTGAGCCAGAGGTATCCCGGTAGATTGCCGACAGTGAAGCGGGAAAACTGGGGTTTTGCCATCAAGGGCAATGGTCGAGGCGCCCATGCTCGGGCGCGACGGGGCACCATCACCACCCCTCATGGGGCAATCGCAACTCCTGCCTTTATCCCGGTTGGCACCAAGGCCACGGTCAAATCCCTTGCGGTCGAACAGGTGCGCGAGAGCGGTGCACAAGCACTTCTGGCAAATGCCTACCACCTCTACTTACAGCCAGGTTCAGCAATCTTGGACCAGGCAGGTGGATTGGGTTCATTTATGAACTGGCGGGGACCGACCTTCACCGACAGTGGCGGATTCCAAGTGCTCTCACTCGGTGTGGGATTTAAGAAAACTCTTGCAATGGATCCTGGTGAAGTTACCGCCGATGATGTCATTCAATCACCAAAACTTCGGTTGGCACATGTAGATGACGATGGGGTCACATTCAAATCACACCTTGATGGCTCTCTGCACCGATTTACTCCGGAAGTCTCTATGCAGGTGCAACATCAAATCGGTGCCGACATTATTTTTGCCTTTGATGAATGCACCACTTTGATGAATACAAAGGAGTATCAACAGATCGCTCTTGATAGAACTCTTGCCTGGGCACACCGGTGCATTGCGGAGCATCAACGCTTAACCAACGAGAGGGTTGGCAAGCCATATCAAGCGCTCTTTGGGGTAATTCAAGGTGCACAGTACGAGGATTTACGAAAAGAGGCGTCGCGGAGTATTGCTGCCCTAGATTTTGATGGGTTTGGAATTGGCGGTGCCATCGACAAGAGCGCGCTTACCCGAATCGTTTCATGGGTGACCGATGAATTACCTGAGGATAAACCGCGACATTTACTCGGGATTGGTGAGCCCGATGATCTCTTTCGCGGGGTAGAGAGCGGCGCTGATACTTTTGATTGTGTTGCGCCCACCCGAAATGCACGTACAAGTGCGGTCTATGGACCCAGCGGGCGATTTAACTTAACAGTCTCCGAGAATCGAACTGCCTTTTCACCGATTGATGAGAGCTGCACGTGCTACACCTGCACCCATTACACAAAGGCCTATTTACATCATCTTTTTAAGAGTAAGGAAATCTTAGGTTCTACACTCACCACAATTCATAATGTGCATTTCACAGTAAAACTAGTCGATAAAATTCGAGAACATTTAGATCAGGATAATTATGAAGATTTCCGTGATGATTTCCTGGCTCGCTATTACCCTTCGCGATGATAGGTCGGTTCCACCCGCTTGATTAATGCGATGACCCGATAAGTGACTGGCAGGAGTAAGACCTCTAGCGCAGTTTTATAGAAATAACCAAGTATGAGATACCTGAAGAATTCCTCTCCAGTGATAACGCCATAAAAGGCGATTGTGCAGAAAGTGAGAGTGTCTGCAAATTCTCCAACGACGGTAGAACCAACGAGTCGGAACCAGAGCGCCTTCTCATCGGTTCGCTCTTTAATTTTGACCAATACATATGCATTGAGTAGCTGTCCCACGAGGAATCCACAGACGCTGGCAAGAACTATCCGAGGCAGGAAGCCAAGGACTGCCTCGAATGCCGCTTGATTCCCCCAACTTTCAGCCGGTGGCGCAGCTTGGACCGCCCAAAAAGTAAGTGATGCGAGAATTGAAAGACCAAATGCGAGAAAGATTGCTCGTCGCGCTGCCTTTAATCCGTACACCTCGCTGAGCACATCGCCCACAATGTAAACCAACGGAAAAAGAAAGGCGCCACCATCTGTAATAAATGGACCAAATTCAATCAACTTGACTGCACCAATATTGGAAATGAGAAGTAGCGCAGCAAATATCGCAATCACATATGGATACACGCCACTAGATGGTGAAGCGAATGCAATCTTCCTCAGTGTTCTACTCCTCGCTTTTGAGTAACTCCGCAATTTTTCTTTCGATTTGTGGATCGTTGTCGTTGATTTCAACGACCTTAGTACGACTAGTCTGACCCATCACGATCGAGACTTTCGATAATGAAACACCAACGGCTTCGGCAATTGCTCGGCAGACGGCAGTGGATGCCCGGCCATCGATTGCCGGCTCTGATACCGCTACTACGAGCGCAGGCGGGTCGCCAAAGCTACCTCGAACCTTATTTCGAGATGCACCTGGCTTCACGCGCACGGTCACTCTTATCGCCATAGGTCAATTCTACTAAACTAGAGCAATGATGATCAGCAAGAGAATTTCATGGGAGAAGCTTTCCTGGACAGAGATTGCAGAACTCGATCGTGAGAGCACATTCATCATCATCCCTACTGGTGCCATAGAACAGCATGGACCTCATCTCACTATTGATACAGATATTTATAACTCTGATGCCATTGCGCGCGCAGTTGCCGAAAAGATTACTCAAGGCGGAAAGCAGCGAGTACTGGTCGCTCCCCCCATCTGGTGGGGTACCTCTCCACATCACCTCGGATTTCCTGGAACTATCTCGCTAAAGAATGAGACTTTTACTAGCATTCTTTTTGAGACTATCGCTTCACTCAAACCTCATGGGTTCTATCGCTTCATAATTCTTAATGGACATGGTGGAAATATCGGCAACCTCACCGCGACCGTCTCCAAAATAAGCGAGGAGCTAGGTATCTCAATTCCTGCGCTCTCCTATTGGCAGACCATCACGGATGTTCTCATCAAGGTCGGCGAATCTGAGATTGGCGGCATGGGTCATGCTTGCGAGATGGAGACTTCGCTCGCATTATTTTTACGACCTGAGGATGTCAATATGGAGAAGGCCATCATCGATATGCCAAAGCAGCCGACACCCTGGTCGTGTATCGATTTTCGCCAACCCGGATTTTTAAATATCCCTCTAGATCTCAAGCGAGATAGCAGAGCGGGGATTATCGGTAATCCTCTTCTGGCGACTCGAGAGAAAGGTGAGGAGATTTTCACCGCCGCCGTAGATCGCATTGGCGCTGCCATCGAAGGAATGGCTCATTTGAAGAAAAGTGATCTCACAACGTCCCGCTTTTGATTGCTCTTAATCCCCTGGTGAAAAGTGACGTGACTGCACCAGGCCAGCAGCCTCACCTCTGCTCAACACGGCGAGCGCCATTTTCCGAGAGGCTTCGTCGATCATCGCTGACTTATAGATAGCCGCTCCTTTTGCACCGCCCGATTGAGAGGTGAAATATTGATAAGCCTCGAGAAGCATCGCAGCCTCGTCGAATCGCACTTGGGTTGGAGTGAAAATTCGATGGCATGCCGCTATTTGATCTGGGTGCAAGACCCACTTTCCATCAAAGCCCATCGCTGAGGAAATGCCCGCTGATTTTTCAAACTTTGAAATATCGCGAACTTCCAAAGTTGGTCCGTCGATAGCAGCCACTCCAGCAGCTCGAGCAGCAACGAGAACTCGCATCAACGCATATTCGTTGGAGGTAACCTCTTCTGCGCTCGCGCCAAGGTCAGCCATAAAGTCAGCAGGACCAAAATTCAACGAAGTGACCCTGGGAGATTGGGCAATCTGTTCACAGTTGACCAATCCTTGTGCGCTCTCGATTTGTGCATCAATAGTGATACTGCCTTGCTCTCGCCCCACCGTGCTCTCGATTTGAGAAAGTAATTGGGCTACCTCTGCAACATCACTATCTCGGTGCACTTTCGGCACGATGATTGAATCAATCCAACGTGCAACACCAGATTTGAGCATTTCGACATCTTCGGCAAACCACTGACTATCCAACGCATTTATACGCACACTTATAGTGGGGGCTTTGAATTTCTTCTGCCCTGCCGAACTTATCAATTCACGAGCAACTCCTTTTGCATCAGGAGCGACCGCATCTTCAAGGTCTAAGAAAATCTGATCGACCTGGAATTCCAGCGCTTTTCCAATCATCTTTTCGCTACTGCCCGGGACAGCAAAGACTGATCGTCGAGCTCGAGTTTGTGACATCAGAACCTCTTCAAATATTGAGAAAAAACGTTGCCCATAAGCCTTTGTGCGTACTACGGTACATCAAAGGAGGAGTAAATGTCAGGTCTTCGCGCAGGTGCAGCAGTAGTCTCGATAGAACCCCCATTGCCATCAGATCCACAAGGTTTCGTTCGCCGTGCCGTAGCAGTTCGAGATTCCATCGATTCTTGCCAAGTTCGAGCATGTGTCATTCAAAACGACGATTACATCATCGCAGTTCTAGCTGCTGATGTTACAAATCTGGATACATACTTTGCTGACCGAGTCCGTAAAGCGATAGTTGCTGCCACTGGAATTCCTTATGACAACATACTTCTCAACTCCAGCCATACCCATGCTGGACTATGGCCTCGAAAAGAGGGCGAGAAACTCCATGGAGAATTTGCCCAGCTGACTGATGCTGAGCATGCATATTTTGAAAAGATTCCTTATGACTACGCAAGCGCGTGCGTCAAAGCAATTTCGCGAATGCAACCTGCGCGTATCTCCGGCGGGACTGGTACCGCTCCAGGTATCGCTGTCAATCGGCGAGAACGCGATGGTAAGGGTGGAACAATCCTTGGCTGGAATAAAGAGAACTTCATCGACGAAGAAGTTCCAACAATTCGGATCGATGCTCACGATGGCAGCGCAATTGCCACGCTGATTGGTTTTGGTTGCCATCCTGTAGTCCTCGGCGGAGAGGTCCCTTACGCGGGTAGCGATTTTCTTGGGCCGCTACGTAATCAAGTAGAGATGCTTCGCGGTGGCACCTGCATCTTCTTTCAAGGAGCTGCTGGAAATATCCTTCCCCTCGAAGCTTTTTTTGATCATCCTGGACCAGAGATTGCTTTCGGACATCGCCTTGCGCTGGAGGCGGTCCACGCAGTTGTTGATAAGGACCCCCGTGAGATAGATATCGAACATATCGCCTATGGTTCAGTCACTCCGATCTCGCTATATCGGAGAAAGGCGAGAAATCCGCAAGGAGCCCAACCAATCCTTGCTAAAAGAAAGGTGCTCAACCTTCCACTTAATCCATCGCTGACGGTGGCCGATATGGAACGGGAGTTACAGGAGCGGTCTAATGATTACGCCGCTAAAGAGAAGGCTGGCGCAAAACGTGATGTACTCAATCCAATTCGCTACCACATCTCCTGGCTTACTGAGATGTTGAAGATGGCTGCGTTAGGGCCACTACCCGAGGAGATTCCGGGAGAGATTTGGGTTGCGCGCTTAGGTGATTGTGCAATCGTAGGAACTCCTGGTGAATTATTCACTGAGATTGGCGCTGAAGTTCGCCGGCGATCTCCCTTTGCAACCACCTTATTTGCAGGATATTGCCAGGGCGTTCTCGGTTACGTATCGACTCCTGAGGAGTATCAATGGGGTGGATATGAGCCCACAGTCGCGCAACGTGGTTATGGTCATCCCGCTCCCTTTGCGCCAGAGGCAAGTCGAATCTTGATTGAAGAATCACTCACGCTCCTTAACCAGTTAGGCGGAGGCAATGACTAATTCTCAATTGGTAAATACTGTTCTTGGTCCCGTACCGGCTAATCAACTTGGTTTAGTTCTCCCCCACGAACATCTCATCGTTGACACCTACGATGTTCGGCGGAGCGCGGAGATGGTCCTTCTTGAACCTGACACGATGGTGAAAGAGGTAGAACTCTTCAAAGCTGCTGGTGGCGGGACGATGGTAGATCAGACAATCTATGGCCTCCACCCTGAGCCCGATAAATTGGAGTACATCTCGAGGAAGACCGGGGTTCATATCGTCGCCGGAACTGGTTTCTATTGGGATGTCTATTACCCCGAATGGCTCCACTCGATGAGCACCGCTGATATCACCAAGAGACTGGTTACTCACATAACTGAAGGCTTGCCAGGCACCTCAATCAAAGCGGGATTTATCGGCGAGCTTGGTACTCATCATCGCGCAATCAAACCGACTGAAAAGCGAGTCCTTGAAGCGGCAGCCCATGCACAAAAAGAGACCGGGGTTCCTATCGGAACGCATGCGCTCTTCACCGAAATTGGAATTGACCAATTAAATATCTTGGAAGCCGCCGGTGCAGACCTTGATATCACCATTATCGGCCACTGTGATACAAATCGAGATTTGAATTACTCTCGCAAACTCCTCAAACGTGGAGTGTGGATTGCTTACGATGCTGTGGGTCAGTTCGATAAGCAAACAGATGAATTGCGTGCTCAATCCATTGTCACGCTCATTAATGAAGGTTATATAGAGAAGATTTTGATCAGCACCGATATCGCCGCTCGCTCGAGGTTAGCGATTCATGGTGGTAATGGATATGCCCACCTAATCACACATTTTCTACCTAAACTTAAAGCTGCTGGTGTGACAGATGCGCAAATAAAAGTTTTAACTGAAGATAACCCACAGAAGATTCTCGCGGGAAAACGCTAGTACATCAATCCGCCGCCGCTGACGTTAATCGTCGCGCCATGGATGAATGAAGCATTATCCGATGCAAGAAATAAAGTGGTTCTGGCGAGCTCTTCCGGCTCACCCATTCGTCGCAGCGGGCAGGCAGCGGCAGCATCAGCAACAATCTTTGAATCATTATCGACATGCTGCATAGGCGTGTTGATCTGCCCAGGCGCAATGACATTCACTCGAATCCCGTGCGGACCAAATTGTCGTGCGAAACCTCGGGCAAGCGAGACGACGCCGCCCTTTGATGCCACATATGCATCAGAGCCCTTCATTGGCCCAATCATCCACGAAGAGGATGAAAAGTTAATGATTCGACCGGGAATCTTCTTGTCAATCATCACCTTTCCAACAGCACGATTGAGAAAGAAAGTGGCCCGTAAATTAACATCGAGTTGTACATCCCAATCATCTTCAGTCACCTCAAAGAGATCTTTCCGACGCAGATAGGCACCTATATGTGCAAGGACGAAGATACTTCCGTAGCGCTCATCTACCTCTGCAACTAAGGCCTCACACCCTTTTACATCTTGGAGATCCAAGACTCGATACATATGGTCACCAGCAGGCATCTCTTTTTCAAGCGCCTTCAATCCCTCGCTATCTCGGGCAGTCGCACAAACTTTGAGGCCTTCGTTGGCAAAGAGCAGCGCAGTTGCTCTTCCGATGCCACTTGAGGCACCAGTCACTATCGCAACTCTCCCGCGTAATCCTGCTCCTAGAGCCAGTTCGGACATCGTTTATAAACCCTCTGGGAATGCAGGTTCCATATGTGCCACTGTGACCCATCCATCTGGCGCAGCCAAAATTCGCTGAATGGAATTTGCGACCATATTTTTCGACCCGACCTGTGAACCTATTCCTGGTTTGAGAGTGATTGTTTGAAAGACCTTCCCATCTAGGGAAAGTTCGATTTCATCCATCGCGCTCTTGTTTATTCCTGCCAAATCGACATGGCCGTAGAAGTGGGAGACGAACCATGGTTTGCCATTCACTTTCGCGGTATAGGTTTGATTTACACCTGCGCTCTCTCCTGCGGCAATAACGAATCGGTTGGGTAGATCGATTTCATAATCGGTGATAAGGGGAAGTAATTCCTTATCAATGGAGTCGATCGTCAACCCCATGGCATCAGCAACTACAGTCATAGACTGCGGAAAGCCAGCGTGACCGAGGATCTCCTCTTCCTTGACTCGCTGGGCAAAGACTTCAGGGGTAAAACCCATCCCTAGTCGACGTAAGACTGTTCCGCCAAAACCTGAGATGTTGACCGTGCGACGTACCGCAACGGTGCAGCCTCGCGGGGCGGCGCCTAATAAGGTCAATACCAACGAGTCAAAAATCAATCCTGGATTAACACCCGTTCCAGCGATGCTCACCTGCCTTGATTTCGCCAGTGAATCGAGAGAGTCGGCGAGCGCTTTATCAACTGCCCACGGATAAGCGCACTCCTCTGAAGAAACCAGCACATGCGAACCACTCTCGACTGCTAATTGAATATCTGCAGCAACATCTTTGAATTTAGTGGTGGTGGCGATGATGACCACATCCGCGCCGCTTGTAAGAGCGTTGCTGCGCTCACTTCGCCCGAAGACGCCTATGACTTTATGTTGAGGTACATCCTTGAGAATCTCTGCAACGGTGCTACCGAGTTGTCCGGCTCCATAAATCGCAACCGTTGCCATGAGTGTTGATTAACTCTCGCAAGTAGCGATTGGATCGCCAGTTTTAATCTCGTCGCCATCTTTGAAAAGTAATTCGACAATCTTCCCCGCGACGGGTGAAGGTACCTCGACATTTGCCTTATCGGTCTCTACTTCCATTAACGATTCACCTACTGCGACCGTATCTCCTGGTTGCTTATGCCATGAAACAAGGTAGACCGAATCCACGGTATCTCCCACGCGCGGCATCTTGATTGTCATCTTCATCGGACTAGCTCTCCCTAGTTAAATCGAATTACTTAGTGAAAACATTTTCAAACATTGAGGCAACGGTTGGGTCTGGCGCGGCTTGGCAGGTTGCCACCACACCTTCAATGGTCTTGGTCATATCAGCACGCATCTTCTCGATCTTTGCTGAATCGAGGAGCCCGCGCTTTACCAAATCTTCCTCCGTCAACTTAATGGGATCGCGCTCCATCCACTTCTCTAATTCACCTTCAGGGCGATAGAGAGCCTTATCTGCGCGAGAATGTCCTGCGAAGCGATAGGTCTTTGCCTCTATCAACGTGGGTCCGCCTCCGCTACGAGCGCGGTCGACTGCCTCTTTAATTCCCTTACGTGTTGCATGGACATCCATTCCATCAACTGCGTAATGAGCCATCTTGTAGCTATCGGCACGCATATGGAGATCCTCGAGTGGAGTGGTCTTATCAATTCGACTGTACTCGCCATAGACGTTGTTATCGCAGATAAAAATCACCGGCAATTTCCAAATTGCAGCGAGGTTCAATCCCTCATGGAAAGCGCCAATATTTGTTGCGCCATCACCAAATACCGCAACGCCGACGTTATCTTGGCCAAGTAGTTGATATGCCAATCCAGCGCCTGCTGCAATGGGAATGCCACCACCAACGATTGCAGATGTTGGCAGAAGTCCCAGAGTCATATCGGCTAGATGCATTGAGCCGCCAACGCCGCCACAGCATCCAATGGTCTTACCCATGATTTCGCCTAGTACAGATTCAGGGGTAAGCCCAAGTGCAAGAGCGATTCCATGGCCACGGTAGGTGGCCATAACGGTGTCAGTAGGTCGCAACTCAGCAGCGAGTGCAATATCTAGCGCCTCTTGTCCCAAACAAAGGTGTGTTGTTCCACGGATCAAACCTGCGGCGAAGAGCCCATTGATTTGATTTTCAAATTCTCTGATTTCGAGCATTCGCTCATAACCAGCAACCTCATCTGTTTGAACAGCTTTGCGACGTTCGAGTTGAATACTCATTATTTCAACCCCTCCATTTCCCACCAGGTTTTCGGAGTCTTGCCAGTTGCGATTACCTCTTTAAGTTGTCGAGCGACATCATCTTTTGTAGGGATATAGCGGGTCTCTAGCGGGCCGCTATATGGCACTGGAATATCTGGAGAGGTGATGCGGAACGGCGCTGCTTTTAACTCGCTAAATAATGCAGATGTCGTCGCAGCAACGATTTCACTTCCCCAACCGCCACTGAGTGGAGCCTCTTCAACAACCACGAGTCGACCAGTCTTCTTTACTGAGTTCAGAACTGTCACTCGATCCCAAGGAATGATGGTGGCTAAATCGATGAGTGCAGCATTTACGCCGGACTCTTCGATTGCTGCTCTGCACACATCGACCATCTGGCCAGAGGTAACAATCGTGATATCTGTTCCATCGCGCAATACTCGAGCTTTTCCAATTTCTATCTTCAGATTCTTATCGACTTCGCCACGCTTTGCGTAGAGAATTCGCGGCTCAAGAATCACTACTGGATCTGGATCTTGAATCGCTGCTCGTGTAAGTGAATAGGCAGCCTGGGCATCGCTAAGCATGATGAGTTTGAGACCTGGCGTTGCAGTGAACCAATTCTCAAGAGTCTGTGAATGCTGGCTACCAAAACCTAATCCTGATCCACACGAGGCGCGGACAACCATGGGAACAGATAATTTTCCGTTGGAGAGGTAGCGCATCTTTGCCGCTTCAGTGACTACCTGGTCCAGCGCGACTCCAAGAAATTCAATGAACATAATTTCGACAACAGGTTTTGCTCCCAAGATTGCCGCGCCAACTGCCGCGCCAGTGAAACCCATTTCTGAGATGGGCGTATCGCGAACGCGCACTGGGCCAAACTCAGCGAGTAAACCCTCGGAAGTTTTAAAAGGGCCCTCTGCTTCGGCTACATCTTCGCCGAAGAGCATCACGGTGGGATCACTTCGCATTTCATCGGCAAGCGCATTGACGATCGCCTGTCGAAATTGCATTGCAGCCATTAAAAGCCTCCAGGTCTGCCTTCTACAACCCAACGGGAGCGGGGCTGGAATCGTTTGCTAGGGTATTGACCCACGAGCAACCCCGTCAAGGAGTGGCCATGTCGGCTTCATCACCAGCGCTACCTCTGGCTGGAATTCGCGTGCTCGATGCCACCTCCAATATCGCCGGACCTTTTGGTGGCGCGGTGCTGGCAGACCTTGGTGCCGATGTCCTGAAAATTGAAACTCCAGTGGGCGATCCCTCGCGCTCGATGTCACCTCTAGATGGAGATCGTTCCGCATATTTTCATATCGTCAATCGAAATAAAGATGTTGAGGCCATCGATTTGAAATCTAGCGTTGGAAAGAAGCGACTTGATGAATTGCTTGCTGACGCCGATGTCTTCCTCACAAATTTTCTCCCGGATCGCCTTAAGGCTCTCGATTTGGATCCAGATTCGCTCCTTTCCACATATCCCCGTTTGATTTTTGGAAATCTCTCTTCTTATGGAACCAGTGGACCCGATGCTGCCGCACCTGGCTATGACGCCACAGTGCAAGCACGGACCGGAATCATGCACGTTACTGGAGAACCCGATGGCAATCCCGTGCGCGCAGGGGTCTCTGTCCTCGATGTTGGTGGTGGCATGTGGTTAGCGATCGGAGTTCTAGCGGCGCTCGTTGAACGACACTCAACGGGAAAAGGCAAGGTTGTCGAAACCTCTCTTTATGAAACTGGCGCTACGTGGGTGAGTTATCACGTATCAGCCGAGCAGCTCACCGGTGCTCCTTCTGTGCGATCGGGAAGTGGCCACCCAGCTTTCTCCCCCTACGGAATTTTCACAACCGGATCGGGAACTATCTGCATTGGAGTAGGTAACAACAACATCTTTGCCAAACTCTGCACTCTGATTGAACGAACAGACCTCATCGATAATCCCAAGTATGCAGTCAATGTTGATCGAGTGAAGAATGCGACTGAACTCAAGGGAGAGATTGAGCAGGCGCTGGTCACTCATGACGCTCGCTATTGGGCAGAGCTCTTGGGGCGCAATGGCGTTCCTGCAGATCGGGTTGCACTCCCCGAAGAGTTACAGAGCGATGCTCAAGGTCGTGCCATTGACCTTCTCCTTGACTATCCAGATAGCCAGTCGAAAGTGAAGAAGATTCCAGGATTACCGTTGCGCTTCAATGGAAAACGGCCCCCCATTCGGAAGGCCGCTCCCCATAAAGACGAGAAATAAGCTCTAGAACTTCTGACGATACTTATCGATTACCTCATCGATGATTTCGATACCTAGTCCTGGTTTACCCAAAGGCGGATAGACCCATCCTTCTGAGTGACCAAAAGGCTCTTTCACAAGATCATGCTGCATTGGATTGCGCAAAGGCTTAAATTCAAAGAGTCGGAATGCGGCGCTGCTAAATGAAACAGCCAAGCTCGCAGCGGAGATAATCGCTGACGACCATGCATGCGCATTCGCGGTCCGCTTATAGGCCTCGACACGCTCGGCAGCCTTCTTGAATCCAGTGATTCCTTCAGCGCGACCAGGGTCGATACCAAAGACATCACATGTTCCAGTCTTGAGAATTTCTTCAAAGCCAGCGACCTGCCACTCACGCTCACCATAGGCGATGAGCGTCTTCGTCTTGGCACGTAAATCTGCATAGCCTTGTGGATCCCAGGCGCCCAGTGGCTCTTCGATCCAATCAATGTTGTAATCATCAAATGCCTGGACTCGCTTCACGGCAGTTGCGACATCCCATTTGATGGCATAGCCAAGATCAATCATGATCATCTTCTCTTCGCCAAGGGTCTCGCGCATGGTCTTCACATATTCAACATCACGGTTATGTTCGTAGCCCAGATAGGCGTTACCGCGTTTTCCGAAGCCGACTTTCATGCCTTGCAATCCTTGATCCATCCAGGTCTTTGCCTCTTCAGCCATCTTCTTGATATCCGAGTCATGGGCATGACCGGAGGCGATTGCTGGAAGTCGATCGTGAACTGGACCACCAAGTAGTTCCAGGACGCTGGTGTTGAGCGCCTTACCTTTCAGATCCCAGAGCGCGATATCAATCGCAGAAATTGCATACGAGGCGATGCCGCCTCGATAGCCGTACCACCAGGCACGTTCTTTCAAAGAACGCCAAATAGCGATGTTGTTGATGGGGTCTTTACCAATCAAATAATCCTCAGCCAAACCATTGATGAGCGCCGCGACCGGTGCATTTGCTTCTTTAAATTGTGTGATGGATTCACCCCAACCCTCGAGCCCGTCATCCGTGGTGATCTTTACAAGGCAGAGATAGCGCTCAGCATTGAAGTCATTTGGCTCTGGGTATGCAACGGGAATCGGCTCAACCTTCACAATTTTCATAGGGTCTTCTCCTTGGCTGTATTTGGCAGTAACTTAGGGGCGAAGACGCACTTGTCGCAAGTACTCGAATTTCTCATCACAGAAAGAAAGGCGCTCGTCCATGGCTAAGCAAATTCCAATTATTGATACCCACGCTCACTTCTACGATTTCAGCCATCCCGAACTTAAGTGGGTCTGGTTGGAGCGTGATTTCATCCATCCAATTCTTGGGAATATCGATCCAATCAAGGCACCCTTATATGTTGTCGAAAATTTCCACGCTGAATCTCGATTTGCTGGAGTTGAAGGCGTCGTACACGTACAGGCTGCAATAGGTTCACCTGATCCAGTGACTGAAACTATTTGGCTCACCGAAATGAATAAGAAGTCACCCATTCCGATTCGAATCGTCGCCGATAGCGATTTGGGTAGCCCGAATGCAATTGCCCAACTTGAACGTCACGCTCAATCCAAGCTATTTGTCGGAATTCGTGATTTCAAGGCTGAGCCGATGCTTGCAGCAAAAGAGGTTAATCCAAATTACGAAGCCTCTCTCAAATGGATGGCGAAGAAGAAGATTGTTTTTGACCTCGATTGCGAATGGCAAAACATGGGTGAGGCGCGCAAATTAGCCGACCGCCATCCTGATCTTCCTATTGTTCTCCAGCACATCGGTTTTCCGCGTAAGCGCACTAATGCTTATTTCGAGAATTGGAAGAAGGCTGTTAAAGATCTCGCTAAGGCCGATAACGTCACTATGAAAATCTCCGGCGTTGCCATGACCGATCCGCATTTCTCAAAGAAGTCTCTCAAGCCATGGGTTGAAACCTGCTTGAAGGCTTTTGGAGCAGACCGATGTGTAATTGGATCAAACTGGCCTGTTGATCGCCTATTCAGTTCTTACGATGTCATCATGGACTTGTACCGCGAATACATTGAGAAACTCTCCACCTCTGAGCAGAAGAAGATCCTGCATAAGAATGCAGTAAAGCTCTACAAGTTCTAAGCGGCTTTAGATTCGAAGTCTCTTTGAGAGTTTTACGAATATCAGGGAGAGGAGGAGCACCGTTGCTCCTCCTACTCCCACCATCAAACGAATGGAAGTCCCCTCAGCAAGTAGCCCGATGAGTGGAGCGCCGATGGCGAACCAGACATGGAAAACAAAGAGATAAATCCCATAGACCCGTCCTTGAAGGTCAATCGGCGAGTATGCCGCAATGATTCCATTAGCAGTTGCCATCACCATCAAATGAAAAAAGTTCACGACGAGAGCAAGCCCTGCGAATACCCAGAAACTTGGTGCAAAAGCCGCCGCCAACCAGAAGAGGCCTAGAGCAATTCCACTCTGCATCATCGTGGCAAAACTTGGCTGATGTCCAGATACCGAGAGCCGAGCTGCATAGCCCGCTCCCAATATTCCGCCGATTGCCAGAGATACTCCAACAAAACCTAGGTGGCGGGCATCTTCTTCAAAGACTTGCCGGACCATCAACGAAGAGATGAAGGAGTAATTCATTCCTAATCCGACAAATATTCCAGAGATAATCATGGGTGCATAGAGATTCTTATTCTTCTTCAAGAACGAGAATGCTTCCCGTAAATTTCCAGATGCCTTCGCACTGCTCTTTTGATGAAGATCATCCATTTTTACTTGAGTGAGAATTGCGATAATCAATAAATAGAGCGCTGATAGATAAATAAATGGAGTACCGGTATCAAATATCGCAATGAGAAAACCGGCCGCAATCGGCCCAAAGAGCCTACCGATGTTGAAGGTAACTGAATTGAGACTAATTGCATTGGCTACCCGCTCCTCGGGAACTACTTTTATCGAGAGCGAGGTGAATACCGGACCTTGCACAGCCCAGACTGTTGTGAGCGAGAATGCCAAAACCGCAAGTAATTGGAAGTTCAAAATGCCATTTCGGTAAGCGGTGAAAATCGCCGCGTTAATAAATATCAATAATGAGGCGGTGATTATCAATATTCGTTTCTCGCTAAATTTATCGGAGAGGCTTCCCCCAATCAGCGAGAGGACGATGACTGGAGCAATCTGAATACCCGCCATTGCACCTAAGGCGGCAGCGCTCCCCGTCAAATCAAGAACAAGCCACTCAATTGCCAATGTACTGGCCCAACCTGCACCGGAATTCAGGGAGCTATAAAGGAATACCCGCCGATAATTACGGTAGTTGAGTGAAGAGAACAATTATCGACCTCGACCGAGGGTTTTGTTCAACGCTGATTCCGAACCTGCGAGCAATGCTTGCATGACTCCTTTACCAAAAGGAGGTTGCCAGGCTTGATATAGGTTCAGATCGTGCAGTTCATCGGGCACGACATATCCGACCGCTTCATAATCTACGCAGGTAATCGCAATTACGCCGTACTCAGAATATTTTTCCCGTAACTTTATTTGCCACTGTGAATACACTTCACATTGCGCGCCTACGAAAAGGATATTTCCGATTCGCCATCCATACGAAGTCAAGGTGATCCCCGAATTTGTTCCCATGAGGGCCGCAATCGACTTCTTCCGGAAGAGCCGTTCTCGTGCAAATGAATCACGCTCATGTGCAATTGCTTCGTCGAGTTCTTCCATAGTTGGCCATGATTTAGTGGGCAACAACGTTTCCTCAGCAACCACCGCTACTTCGCCAGGGACTTCATAGTCTCGAGGCTCCCAATAGCCAAGTGGAGCTCCTGACTCCACAGCTTTGATGAATTCCAAACGTTTTCCGGGTGGATTCATTCCAGCCAGAGCAGCCAAGGCAGCGTACCCAAGTTGTCTGCCGTGATGATCTGCGACATCTACATCACCGACATATTGATGTGCAGGTCCTAATTCTCCCGATGCCCCTTGAAGGAAGAGTGTTGGAGCAAAATCAGTTGCGCTTTCGATTACCTCGCGCATTGAACCCACATAATCTGGAGATATCAGTTTGTTGTCCCAACCAAGAGTTGTGGGATGGCATGCGTAGTTAACGAGGGTGCCAATAATTTTCTGGTCTCGCTGACGAACCACTCGACCCACCATTACCGTGTCATCCGCTTCAACATCCGGATTGAAGCCCGTGAGATAGCGGGATGGATTATGTGGATCGATCATGTCTCTATTGCTCGCTAGATTGCAGGAGCCGGTAGCGAAGGTAAGGATTGCATCATCCAAAGAATTGATTGCCTCTTGGCACGAACTGATGATTGCGCTAATTACTTGAGCGATGTACGGCTCAATCAAATCTCCGCCAGGCATGTGAGCGCGACTTCGCGCGGCCCATGGAGAGGAGTGGGTATGCGAACAGGCCAACATTAGGTGCGATGGTGGTATCTCAAGCGCTTCGAGCACCGCGGCTCTGATTTCCAATCCCTCTCGTCCAGCTAGATCGCCAAGAGATGCCGCATCGATTCCGACAAGAAGTGCCGGTAGCTCGCCTTTCTGTGAACGCAGAGCCATTGCCGTGACATAGAGCCCCTTGTGTGTGCCCTCAGACTTGTCATGATTGGATGCGCCCCACATTCGCCCATAAATCCCAAAAGGCGGGGTTATCTCGCGACGAGCGAAACCTATGTGAGCCTTTCCCTCGAAAGGATCAACGCGAAGCGTCGGTACCCTCTGGCTCACTCGATAACCATAGTTGAAGCGGTTTACGAACGGCCAGCAATTCTGGGAATGTCGGCTTTGGTTCGTGCAGAACAAACGCAGGCAGACGTTCCAACAATTGACGGAGGGCGATTTTTGCCTCTAACCGAGCAAGCGGTGCTCCGATGCAGAAATGGATTCCATGTCCAAAACTGACATTTGCCGCATCTTTTCTCGTAATATCGAAGGAATCTGGAGCGCTGAACTTTCTTGGATCGCGATTTGCCGCACCAATCATGAAGTGAACGTAGTCGCCCTTCTTGATTTCCTGTCCGAGTATCTCCAAATCCACAGAAGCAACTCGACTCTGCTTCTGGATTGAAGAGTCGTAACGGAGAGTCTCCTCAACCGCAGCTGGAATGAGTTCGAGTTGTGAACTGGAGTCACGGAGGAGTCGCTCTTGCTCTGGGTTATTAATCAGTGCAAGAACCATATTTCCGATAAGTCCTTCAGTGGTCTCAAATCCTGCAAAGAAGAGTTGAATTGTAAGACCGACGATTTCTTTATCTGTCAGGCCATCGCCATTCTCATCCTTTGGCGCATTGAGGATTTTGCTCAGAAGCCCATCGTTCGGATTACGCCGAAGCTCAGCAAATAATTGGAGTAAATACCCCTCTGCCTCGCGGGCAACATCTTCAGCATGTTGGGCTTGTTCGGTGGTTATTCGCGCCGATGCAGTAAAGCCCGCAACTCCATCGGACCAACGCTTGAGGTCCCATTGCTTTTCAAGTGGAATCCCTAATAACTCGCAAATCACAATCGCAGGAAGTTGGAAGGAAAAGTCATCAACCAAGTTGAACACTTCCTTCGATAGCGCTTGGTCTAGGAGGTTACTCACAATCTGCTCGATCTTTGATTCAAAGGCAGCAATACTCCTTGGGGTAAAGGACTTACTAATCAACCTACGCAAACGAGTGTGATCTGGTGGATCCTTAAAGACGATCCAATTGCTCAAGTTGGTGAGTATGTGAGGCAAGGTTGAGAGCTGTTCGGATGATAGGTGCGATGAAGCCTTCGTCATTCGTTCGCTCTGATTGAAGATGTCATCGCCATCTAGCCCCTTCTCTACCTCTTCAAAAGGGGTGACAATCCATGCGCGAGCAATCTCGCTCCAAAATATCGGGGATTCCTCATGGAGCCTTCGATACACCGGGTAAGGATCTCCAAAATAGTCACCAACCAGGAATTGCGAAATACCTGTCGAATGAGCTGCCATTTGTATCCTTTTCGGTGGGTGTAAAGTCAGAATAACTGTTCGCCTGAAAAAAGGAAATAACCAGATGTTCATCCTCTATGCATCGTGCGCTGCACTTGCATTTGCATTTGGAACCTTCTTCACTAAAGGTGTCACCCTAAGAATTTCGATATTCAGGGCAATTGGTCCGCTCTTTCTACTCAACGGCCTCTTCGCAATCCCATTTATCGGAAGTGGTCCCACGTGGAAAGTCATTACAGGGCCAGTGCCCTATCTTCATCTGATCGCCGCACTTGCAAGCGGGGTTGTTGCATACGTGCTCTTCTCTATGGTCGCAAAGAGCACCGCATCGGTGAGTTCTGTTGCTCCAGCAATGGCGCCAGCCGTGGTACTTCTGCTCTCTCCCGTCTTCTTGAGCACAGATATCACGCTCACACAGATCTTTCTTGTGCTCTTCTTGATGGCAATTACTCTCTATCCACTTCGCAACTCGATTTCAGGACTCAACTCGTCAAAGACCATTGCCTTCATGATTATCGCGGCGCTAGGAAATGGCGCCGTCACCATCATCGCAAAACTACTCGCCAATGAAGATGTTGGAATGCCAGAGACATTCATTGTCCGACAACTCATCGCGGGACTTGCATTTACCATTCTCTTCCCACCGATTGGCTTAAAATTCCGAGATTTCTATGAGCTGGTCCGTCGCTCATTCTTTATGGCTATCGGGTGGATGACTTCAATTACGGCGATTCAGAAAGGTAGCCCGCTCGTAGTGCAGACATTTCTTGCCACAATTCCCATTACTGTTATTCTCATTGAGACGGTTGCATATCGGAAGCGACCAGATCGAGCAGTCGTGATTAGCGCAGTTCTCACTGCATGCGGTATTGCCGCCCTTACCTTGACGGTCTAGTACATCAGTTGGCCACCAGAGACGTTTACCACTGTCCCGGTGACGTAACTTGATGCTTCGGATGCCAGAAATAGCACCGGTCCGACCATCTCTTCTGGCGTTGCTAATCGACCCATTGGAATCATGCTGACAAAAGAGGCGAGCGCCTCTGGAGTTTGATTGCCAGTCATCATCAAGGTATCGACTCCGCCTGGTGCAACGGAATTCACCCGAACGCCATCAGGGGCAAAGGAGCGCGCAAGGCCTTTTGTCATCGAGACCACGCCACCTTTGCTGCCGGCATATACAACCGAACCACCAAAGCCACCTGTCCACCATCCTTGCGATGAGAAGTTGATGATTGAACCTTTGGTCCCATTTTTCTTGAAATGATCTCGAGCAGAGCGATTGAGAAAGAAAGTTGCTTTCATATTGATATCAATCTGAAAATCCCAGTCTGCTTCAGTTACATCATCAACAGTGGAACGTCGTTGCAACACAGCAGCGCAGTGCGCTAACGAAACGACTTTTCCCAGTTTGGCAGCGTTATCAAAGAGTGTGGCATGTCCTGAAAGATCAGAGAGGTCACATGGATAGATCGCGTGGCCATTGCCCGAGAGGGAGTTGAGGGTCTCCTCGAGAGGCGCCGATGGAATATCAACCAGAAACACTTTCGACCCTGCTTCTGCAAACCCGCGAGCAACAGCGCTACCGATACCTCCTGCGGCACCTGTAACGACAACTGCATTTCCGACTAGACCTGCATCATTGCGCCAGCTCATTTAGTAATCCTCTCCAGTAAGAAAGTAGATATTAGACAGGGGCTAGGCAATACTCAACCCTTAAGCGATGGAGGACCTTATGACTAGCGACACCGGTAGTAACAGAAAACTATTTGAGATTTCTGGAAAACGAGTCATCATCACCGGCGGCACTGGTGGCATTGGCGGAGGTTTAGTTGCCGGCTTCCTCGATGCTGGGGCAAAGGTAGTAGTTAGCGCTCGAAGTTCAGACTCCCTGGCATCGGCTCTAGAGAAATTTCCCAACAACCCGAATCTCACCTTTGTGGAAGCAGACTTGATGTCCGATCGATCCATTACCGATTTTGTGGCGAAGGCAGATGCAACATTAGGCGGTATTGATGTACTGATTCAGGCTCACGGAAATGTATTTCCAGGGCCAGCAAAAGATATGAGCCTGGACACTTGGCATGAACAAATTCAAGTCAATCTCACAGCAACCTTTCGATTGGCACAAGCAGTAGCACCACAGATGATTGAAGGTAAAAAAGGGAAGATTATCAACATCGCTTCGATGCTCACCTTTCAAGGTGGGCTAAATGCCTCAGGTTATGCGGCTGCTAAAGGTGGCGTAGGGCAATTAACGAAAGCGCTCTCCAATGAATGGGCTCCGCATGGAGTAAATGTAAATGCGATTGCCCCAGGCTACATAAAGACCAAATTGAATAAACATATTTGGACCGATCCAGTTCGTCATGATCAAGTGCTTTCACGCCTCACTAGCGGGCGTTGGGGTGAACCAGAGGATCTTGTTGGTCCCGCGTTATTCCTCGCATCATCAGCCTCTGATTATCTTCATGGTGTGATTCTTCCTGTAGATGGTGGTTGGCTATCGCGATGAAGTTAGGCCTGGATAGTTACAGTTTTCATCGCTTTTACGGCGAAACGACTGCATGGGAGTCACTACCTGAAACCAGATGGACTCTCGCTGACTTTCTCAATTTCTGTACGAGCGAACAGATTGATCTCGCATCTATTCAAACCTCTTACATGCCCGATGATGAAGAGGCCGCCCAAGAGATCTCTCGCTGGAAATCAGTCGATGCAGAGCGCGAAGTAGTCTTCACTTGGGGCCATCCCAATGGGTATAACGGCGGTAAAAATCTTGCTGCTCAAGCAAGTGTGCTTGGCTACCTAGAACTTGCCGCACGAGTAGGTGCGACCCAAATGCGAATTGTCTTGGGCAACCAGAGGAACTTTGCTGAGCCTTTCGAGCAGCGTAGCACCGCGCTGACGCCCCTTCTCCGCGAGGTTGCTACCTATGCTGCCTCGCTAGGTCTTCGCCTCTCTATCGAGAATCATGCAGATTTCCCGGTAATGCGATTGGTGGAGTTGATCGATTCCATTGGAATTCCAGACCTTGGGCTCTGTCTTGATACTGGCAATGCTCGGCGAGTTGGCGACGATCAATTAGAGCTCCTGCGAACCTTAGATCTCTCTCGGGTATTCATGATCCAGCTCAAAGAGACGCTCTGCCTCCCTGGACACGAGGAACCGACTGGGTGGTGGCCGACCGTCTATTACGGCCAAGGTGATACCCATGCCGATAAATGTCTTGCTATTTTGAAGGAGCGCAATTATCACGACCCAGTTGTCATCGAACTGTCGAATCTCAATACTGGTCTCAATGAAATTACAGTAGCCAAACAGGCAATAGCATTTACCCGAGCGGAATTGGGGGAAATCTAAATGTCTCTCATGGGAAAAAAAGTAATCGTCACTGGTGCATCGAGTGGAATCTGTCGCGCTCTTGCTGAGCGGTTACGCGATGCGGGCATGCAGGTAATTGGAGTAGATCGAAATGAGCAAGACCTCAGGTCAATCTCTGGTATCGAACATCTAGTAACAGATCTCTCTAGCGATGAAGGCAGAAGTAAAGTTGTGAGCGCTGGCGTAGGAGCGCATGCCCTCATTAATGGCGCTGCATTGATTCGACTGAAGAATATTCGTGAATTCACCACTCAAGATATTCGAGATATCTATGCAGTAAATGTCGAAGCTCCTTGGTATCTCATGAGCAAACTCAGTGAAGTGATGCCTGATGGTGGATCTATAGTCAATCTCTCATCGGTTTCAGCTCGATTGACCGTAACTCCTGAAACCGCAATTTATGCCTCATCTAAGACCGCGTTATTGGCTATGACGCGTTCCTGGGCTCATGTACTTGCACCACGAAATATAAATGTGAATGCAGTTCTGCCTGGAATCACTGATACACCGATGCAAGATCATGTTTTACATCGGCTATCGGAGCTTCGGGGCACGCCTTATGAAGAGATGGAATCCACTCGCCTCGACAGTATTCCGATGAAACGTGCCGCTGCTCCCTCTGAAATTGCTGCATTTATTCAATTCCTCATATCAGATGAGGCTAAATACATCACTGGTCAAGCGCTTAGCCAAGATGGCGGAAGTGTGATGTTTTAACGCTTCACAGGCTTTTGGAAGAGTTCGATGAAGTAGCCATCTGGATCGATGAGATAGACAACTTTCGCACCAATATTCGGTCCAGCAACGATATCCACTGCTGAATCACTTCGTGCCGAATAACCTAAACTCTGCATCCTGCTAAGAATCGCGTCGACGTCATCTACATAGAGACAGAGGTGTCCGCCACCAAAATCACATGGGCGCGCAGATGCTGAATGTCTCTCTAGTCCACGATATTCCAACAGTTCGACAAAACCTGAATTAGGGATTCGTAGATAGACAATTCGAATTTCAGATGATGGAAGTGCAACTACGGTGCGCAAATAGTCGGCGCTATTAATCACATCGAATTCCACTTCCAATTGCAGGCCATCGCGATAGAACTTCAGTGAAGATTCCATATCTTTGACGGTGATGCCACCATGAAAAAATCCCGTTATGTGAGTCATGAGGTCCTCGGATTGATGAATTCTCGGATGTGATTGGCGATATCTTGCATTGCCGTTCGCGCTTCTGGCAAGAAGCCCTGCATGAGCGCAAAGCCATGAATGAGCGTGTCGTATCTTTTGAGCACGCTTGTCACTCCAGCATCGTGGAGTCTTTGGGCAAATATCTCGCCTTCATCTCGCAGTGGGTCAAGCTCAGCAGTCAGGGTAAAAGTAGGTGGAAGATTTCTTAGATTATGTGAAGCCATCGGGCGAAAATATGGATTATCTAAATCATCTTCCGATGCCATGTACTGATCCCAGTACCATTTCATTCCTTGAGTTGTTAGTGAGTAGCCAACCGCATTATCAATCATGGATGGATAATCAAACTTGTAATCTACTGCGGGATAAATCAATATTTGAAAGGCGATTTTTGGGCCATTAACATCACGAGCCTTCAGTGCAACGCCTGCAGCCAGATTACCTCCGGCGCTATCGCCAGCAACTCCAATTTCTTCGCGATTGATATTCAGTGATTCTGCATGTGCAAATACCCACTCTAAGGTTGCATAGCAATCGTCAAATGGAATTGGGAATTTATGTTCGGGAGCCTTCTGATAGTTGACGGCAACTACTACGGCCCTGGCATCATGGGCAATTTGTTGATGTTGCACGCCATTGATTTCGATATTTCCTGCCACCCAACCACCGCCATGGAAAAAGACTACGGCGGGAAAGGGGCCAACCCCATCAGGGGTGTATATCTTCAATGGCAACTCTGCCGTGGGCCCAGAGAAGTACCGATATTCGATTTTTCCGACCGCATCTGCACTCCCTAGGTATTCCGGCTGCCACTTTGTTGACGCAACTGCACGTACCTCTGCTGGAGTGGATTCCCACTGAGGTTTGGGAGGATTTTTCGCCAACATATCTTGAAACTCTTTAATCTTTGGATGCAGCATGACTACTCCCCTCGAAGTAAATGTTCAATCCGTTGCCAGGTTTTTTCATCACTGGTATCAGAGATAAGCTGATGTACAAGTTCCGTGATTTCTTGCGAGCTTAGGCCAACCATGCTCATCCACTTCTGTTCACGCCAGGTTCTCTCCTGCGCATCGAAGAGCTCAAGTCCAGGAGCTTTCTCTACAAAGCGTTCAAATCTTCCCTTTTTGGTTTCACCCGTAATGAGCGCACATCCCAATGGCACATCTCCGCCTAGAGCGGTGACCAATGGTTCGATCGCAGGTGCTGGCGCAAGTTGCATAGGATCTTGAGAGGCCCATACCGCTGCACAATTTAATTGCAGGTTCCACCAGCGCTCTTTTGCTGGATCATTGAGAATTGGGAAAACTCCACTATTTACTGTCACGGAAAGGTTTATTAATGGCGACTGATGCTCGCGAGCGATTTCTGCCACTCCTAGCAGAGCGGCGTGAATAAAACCCGTTGCCGGAAAGGAACGGACTAGCACGCTCGAGATGCCATCTTTTATTAGCGAACCATCTGTGAGGATTCCGGCGAGGTCAAAGACTTCAATTAATCCTCGATCGCCCTCCCATAGATTTGTTATCGTCGGCATCTCTTCGTATGCGCCAAGTGCTGCTGCTGTACCTAGCGCTGCAGCTGCCGCTCGATTAAATCGAGGAGTTCCTTGAAGCTCCCGGGATACTTGACCGATGCCTCCCATATTCGTACCTGCCAAGTGAAAGGCGCGCATTGCAGTTCTAGGATCGAGTCCAATTCCTGCTGCAGTTGCGCTTACTGCACCAAAAGTTCCTGCAGTCGCCGTAATGTGCCAACGTTTCCGATGGCTGGGGCCAAAAAAATGAGCCATTGAAGCGCTAGCGCGCATACCAGCAAGAGTTGATACGAGAAAATTCTTTCGATAGTCAGGGAACGCGATTGCTGTTGCAAAACTTGCTGCAAAAACGACAGATCCTGGATGGTTTATCGCTGACCAATCCAAGTCATCTTTATCTTCATAGGCAGATTGGCTCGCAAGGCGAGTTGCTAGCCCGATTAATCCATCGTTTTTTAGTAGAGAGCCGTTTTTATTTAGCGAATTGGCGCTTACAACACAGATCATGAAATCTGCTAGGAGTACCTCAAGTCTTTTCACTAATTCAGGCGAGCTTTGGATGGTTGAGAGATCGCAGAGTTCGGTAACTAGACGTTGAGCAAGCTCCCCCTTATCGGACACTCACAACACCACCTTGACTACTAGCCCGCGCGGTAAATTTGGTAGCAATCACTGATTCTCTCGCTTCATTTCCATTGAGAACTTCCAAAATCAAGTGAGCAGCCTCGCTGCCGATCGCCTCTGGATCGCGATACACCGAGGAAATGTCGGTAGCGAAAACATCAAAGAGTGGCCATTCATCGAGGGCAACCAGGGCGATATCTCTGCCAATCTCGAGTTTCATCTCATTGAATGCTCGAACCACGCCGGCAGTTGAACCAATTCCCCCCGCAACAAAGGCAGTAGGTCGTGGATTTTTCAATAAGAAATGGCGCGCATGAATCAAGCCATATTCGGCATCGAAACCGCCAAGTGCAATCAATTTTTCCGGAAGTGGAATACCTGCCTCTGCAAATGCCTCGCTAAAACCTTTGATCCGATTTCTGGTTGTATACACATT
>VGAL01000009.1 GCA_016870715.1 Actinomycetota bacterium
ATTCCCAACGCGAAGAAAATTGTTCGGTTTATCGGCCACTTATCTCCTCGTCGAGTCAGGACTACTACACCCTTTATATATAAGGCCACAAGTAAGACTAGGAAAGCCAGGAAAAGACCATTGGGTTGGTAACCAAGAAGCACTCGAGAGAATGTGGGTGACTCTGGCATCACAGAGCCAAGTATCGGATTAATCTCCTGAAGACCACTTTGAATAGGCGGTTGCGTCCTGGCGAGAATTACTGCCATCCCCATTGTGACTGTAAAGAGAAGGCCTTCAATGCCAAGTTGCCTACTTAATACGCCATCGTCGAATTCACTTCTTTGTTGAACCCGGAATCGGAACGCGACCGCAAAAATGATGAGTAAAAGGAGAGACTTTCCGAGTAGCAAAATGCCATAACTACTCGAGATATTTCCGATCTCCCCCAATCGAACCCAACCATTTATTAGTCCACTAAGCGCAACAGCCACCAAGGACCAGAGGGCAATCGTGTGGAATCGAGAAGCCGCAAATCTTCGCTCTTCTTTTGAAATGAGCGCTAGTGCAACTAAACCGCCAATCCAGAGCGCTAGTGCGAAGACATGCACCAAGACCAGACCCACGGCCAACATATGATTGCCGGAGGATGTGCTGTGATTCTCTAAATATGGTGCTAACAAGCCAATGAAAGTAATTGTCAAGGCGGCGACGGCGCCACCAGTTCTCTTGATCACTGGAATTATGAGCAATAGCAAGAGGGCTGCAAAGATATTGATTGCCAGAACTTTGCCAAGCACGACCTGCATGGCAAATGAACGAATCAGGTTTCCGCTAAAAATCTCGAGTAGCGGCTTATCAACTATCACCGCAAGTTCTGTTAGAAAAACTCCAATTGATGAGAGCGCCCATATTGCCGCAATTGGGGTGAGAATCTTCTTTAACTTTATAGCCGACTCTTGAAAGTATCCTTCGATTTCCGGAAGTAAAAAAGAGATAGCGGTAAGGATTCCTACCAGAGAGAATGCGCTTGCTAGTGCAAGATACTTAAAAAGCGAAATCATTTCTTCTTGCGCTTTTTACTTTTTGGATTACGCAGCGACTTGCCAATAAAGATCAGCACCAGGAACGAAACGATTAATAGTGCAATCATGAAAATATCTGTTGCACGTGAACTCTTTCCAGTTGCTTGAGCGGGAGTAGCCTGGGTCGTATCTGGAGATGCGATGACTGTTGGAGACGGTGCAGTCACCACAGCTGGTGCATCAAAAGTGAAAACGTAGGAGCCATTGAGAATTTCACCGTCGGTGCTCATAAATTGATAGGTGACGGTATACCTGCCACCCTCGGTCAACTTCTTCAGGCCTATGAGCGCATTAGCGCCATCAATGAGAAGCGACCCATCGTCTACCGCCATGCCACTTGGCGCGCGCACGGTCAACGAACTTCCGGTATCTGTCACTTCAGTCGAAAAAACTAAAGTGACCGCTCCTGGCGAAATGGTGACAGTTGAATCGATCACAGGATCGGCGCTCACTAAATCGAATGCGAAAGCGGGTGAACTCGAGAGTGTGAAGGCGAACGCGATGAGAAGTGGAATCAACGCTTTGGTCTTTAAGGCCTTTGGCAGCATGGCCACTCCCTTCGCACTACATTGAAGGTACCCCCTGATTAGCAACTATCCTTCCACGCTTCTAAACTAGGCACCTAACATTTAGCCAGTTACAGCGCTAACTTATTGGAGGTGGCCGATGCCCACGTATCAATACTTCTGTGATGCCTGTTCCCTGGATTTCGAGGCGAGCCGCTCCTTCACCGATACCTCAAATCAGAGCTGCCCTCAATGCACAGGGGTCGCTCGGAAAGTCTTCGCTCCTGTGGGCGTGCACTTCAAGGGATCTGGCTTCTACCGGACCGACTCGCGCCCAAGTAAGGGTGGATCGGGCGAGGGAAGTTCCACAAGCAGCAGCTCCTCCTCCACAAGTAAGGAGTAAATAACTTTTCGCGAGGCTTTCGTGAGAACCTCCGCTGGTGCTAAGAGGCAAAAGAGGCCGACAACAGCTACAACATCAGCTAGAAAAATTCTTCTTCACGCTGACAACCCCTGAAGATCGAGAGCGGTTACGCCGATTTCTGGGATTCGCTCTCGTATTAGTGATGCGGCGGTCGGTCACGAAGAATTTCTTGATCACGGGAGGAGCCCTTCTGGCTCTCTTCCTGATCTACCTCTTCATGTGAGGGTTGTGGATCTTCAGGGCCCATAGTTATCTTGTCATCCTCATCTCTTAAGTAACGCATCTTGAACGCCATCCATTACTGCAGAGCGAAAGAACTGTATCTCTGAGGCAGAAACCGCTCGGTTAGCAACAAGAGTAGCAACACCATGTACTGTGCTCCACGCCACAAGAGGGGCAGAATCGCGCTTACTTTTAGGAGTCATACCTAATTCGATGAATTTCTCGATACTTTCGTTGAGCAATTGCCAGGCTAGCTCACCAAATTCACGCGTGCTCTTATCCTGATGTTGAATAAAAGCAATCTCGAAAAGTCGTGGATGTTGATCTGCATAATCAATATATGCATCTCCCATCGCACGAAATTTATCTAGCTCATATTTCTTCTTGTCGCGATGCTTACGTACTCGTCTTATTCGCTCCTGCATTAGCTCGCCTAACTCCTGACGCACTTGAGCAGTAATCTCCACGAGAAGTTCCTCGAGGGAAAGGAAGTGTCGGTAGAGCGCAGGAGCAGTGACACCAATCTTCTCGGCAACCCGCCGTATCCCAAGAGCCGACAGCCCACCAGACTCGATCAAACCTCGACCAGCGACGATTGCTGCTGTTTTGAGATCTCCATGGTGGTAATCGGAGCCTTTGCGCTGAAGTGTTAACATTGTTTACATTCTCCCACTAAGCGAAATTCACGTCAAGTAACTAAGGTGGGGCAATATGTTTGAGCGACTAGGCCGCTTTATCGCGCGGCGAAGCAAATCGGTTCTTGTCATCTCTCTCCTGCTGATTATTGCCGCCGGCGCCATTGGCTTCCAAGCCTTTGGAAAGCTGGATGGCGGCGGATATAACGATCCCCAGAGTGAGTCGTCACGTGCATTCGAATATCTCAAATCCGAATTTAACGTTGAAGATCCTGCAGTAATTCTCGTTATCGATTCGCCAACGTCGACCGTTGATGATGTACAAGTTCGCCAGAAAGTCGATGCGCTCACTGCAAAAGTTAATTCCACAGAAGGTATCTCGCGAGTAATCTCTTATTGGTCAACTGGTTCTCCACAATTGATCAGCGATGACCGCAAGGCTGGCTATCTCTTCGCTTACGGCACAGACGATTCATTTGATGGATTGAGCGAGAGTGCAAAGAAGGTCGAAGAATTAATAGGCAGTGAATTTCAAGGCCTGAAGATCTATTACACCGGAACCGGTGCAGTTGGCGATGCCTTAAATACAAAAATCAGCGATGACCTCAAGAAATCTGAATCAATCGCCATCCCACTTGTCTTCATTCTGCTCCTCTTTGTTTTCGGCGGTGTAATCGCTTCCGCTATGCCGTTGGTAGTTGGAATCAGCGCCATCCTCGGGGCATTTTTCATTATCTATCTACTGACGTTGATGACCGATGTGAGCATCTACGCCTTGAACTTGATCACCGGTCTTGGTCTTGGTTTAGGAATTGATTACTCCCTCCTTATTGTCAACAGATTTCGAGAGGAGTTCCATCAAGGAAAAAGTATTCAAGAAGCGGTGATTCGAACCGTTACTACCGCTGGCAGAACCGTCTTTTTCTCCGGTCTAACTGTTCTTGTGACATTAGCTTCACTACTCTTCTTCCCCCTTAACTTCTTGAAATCCTTTGGTTATGCAGGAATTGCGGTAATCGCACTTGCAGTAATTGGTGCACTCATTCCACTTCCCGCGACCCTGGCTCTCCTTGGAAACAAGATAGATAAATGGGCAATCAAGAAATCCTCCATTACGCCAAAGGAGGATGGACGTTGGGCTGATCTTGCACGATTTGTTATGCGCAAACCGCTAACCATCACCATTCTTACTCTCATACTTCTAGGAATTCTTGCTGCCCCAATACGCAATATTGCATTCGGTGAAACCGACGTCACGGTGCTTCCTAAATCTCATCCTGTTGCGCAAACCTCACAACTTATCGATAAGCGCTTTCCTGGACGGGAGGCGACTCCAATTGAATTCCTATTTATCGATGGTGAGAAACAAGTAACTTCAGAGGGGATCGCCACTTACAAGGAAAAGGTGCGGAAGGTTTCCGGAATCACCTACATCGCTGAGAACACCACTGCAAATGGCATCATCAGATTCCAGGCGATTCACAAAATGAGTCCTCGCACTGCAGATGCTCAAACGCTGATAAATGAGATTCGTGATATTCCTGCGCCAGTTGGCTTACTCATTGGTGGTGTTGCTGCTGATTACACCGATACTCAGAACGGCATTGCTGGTGCTCTTCCCGTTGCGCTTGGTTGGATTTTCTTGAGCGTACTCATACTGCTCTTTGCATTCACCGGCTCGATTGTCTTGCCAATCAAGGCTGTACTACTCAACATACTTTCACTGAGCGCCACACTCGGGGTGATTACCTGGATCTTCATCGAAGGAAACCTTGCAAAGTATCTTGGTGACTTCACTATCACGGGGACAGTTGATACCGGCATGATTATTTTGATGTTGCTCACTACCTTCGGTCTTTCGATGGATTATGAGGTCTTCCTGCTCTCTCGAATCAAAGAGGAGTATGAGAAGAGTGGGAACAACAGAGAATCGGTCGCGTATGGCCTTCAGAAATCTGCTCGTATCGTCACAGCAGCTGCATTGATTCTGGCTGTGGTCTTCGCCGCCTTCCTCCTCAGTGGGGTCACTTCCATCAAGATTCTCGGTCTGGGTGTGGCTTTTGCGATTCTGCTTGATGCGACAGTGGTTCGGGCGCTGCTCGTCCCTGCGCTGATGCGAATGTTTGGTAATGCGAACTGGTGGGCTCCGGCGAAACTCAAGCGCTTTTCCATCTTGCACTAAATATCAATTAGACTAAGCGTATGGATTTGCTCGCGACATTAACCTGCAAAGATACTTCGGGAATCGTGCACACGATGACTGATGCAATCTTGAAATGTCGCGGTAACATCATCGAGAATCAGCAATTCACCGATCCGCTCACGGGCATGTTTTGTATGCGGACTCGATTCACAACTGATTCCTCCCTTTCTGAATCTGAAGCAATCCTTAAGGGTGAGTTGTCGCGCTTTGCTCCTGAACTTAAAGTTCGAGAGTTAAATAAAAGACCCCGCGCACTAATTCTTGTCACTAAAGAGAGCCATTGCCTCCGAGATCTTCTTTACTTGCGTGAACTCGGAGAACTGCCCGTAGAAATTCCACTTGTAGTCTCTAATCATGAAGATCTCCGCTCTCTTGTTGAATCTCACGGCATACCATTTGAGCACATACCAGTAAACGCTCAAAACAAGAGCGGGCAAGAGCCGGAGATTACGGCTCGAATCAAATCTCTTGAGATTGATGTGGTTGTCTTGGCGCGTTATATGCAAATACTTTCAAAAGACTTCTGTAATCAATTTGCTGGGCACATCATCAATATCCATCACTCTTTCCTTCCAGGATTCAAAGGAGCACGCCCCTACCATCAAGCGTATGAACGTGGTGTGAAAATTATCGGCGCGACTGCCCACTTTGTTACTGAAGAACTTGATGAAGGTCCGATTATCGAACAAGATGTTGCTCACGTTACCCATTCGGCAACTCCTGAAGAATTGATCTCTATTGGTAGAGATATCGAAAGACGAGTACTCGCGAAGGCAGTACGCATGTATGCCGAAGATCGCATCTTTCTTCTCGGTAATCGCACAGTAATTTTCAATTAATTATTGAGCTGTGTCCCCGACCAGAATCGAACTGGTGACCTACCGCTTAGGAGGCGATCGCTCTATCCAACTGAGCTACGAGGACATTTAATGCATACGCGCTGATTATCCCCTAATTTTGCGAACTTTTACCGAATGTATTAGCCTGAGGGCAACGTTCAGGAGTTATTTCTTATGAGAGCCCTAGTTATTGGCGCCGGCGGTGTTGGGCGCGCAATAGCCAACATCGCATCCAGGCGACCGTTTATCAAAAGTATGGTTATCGCCGATCGAACGCTGGCCCGCGCCGAAGATGCCGTCACTCGAGTCAAGGATGCGCGTTTTTCCGCTGCTCAAGTGAATGCCGCGGAATTGGAAGATGTTCGCGACCTCATCCGTAAGACCAAACCAGATATCGTCATTAATGCCGTTGATCCGCGTTTTGTCATGCCCATCTTCCTTGCCTGCGAAATCGAAAACACCAACTACATGGATATGGCGATGTCGTTATCGCGACAACATCCGCACTACCCATATAGCGAAACGGGCGTAAAACTCGGAGACGAACAATTTGCACGTGATTGGAACTGGTCAGAGCGTGGCATCTACGCATTAGTGGGAATGGGAATCGAACCTGGTTTAAGTGATGTCTTTGCAAAATATGCATCTGAAGAACTCTTCTCGCGCATTGATCAAATTACTATCCTTGATGGTTCTAACATCGTGGTTGAGGGATATGAATTCGCACCTTCTTTCTCAATCTGGACAACTATCGAAGAGTGTTTGAATCCTCCTATCGTTTGGGAGGATGGGCGCGGTTGGTTTACCACTGAACCATTTAGCGGTATCGAAACTTTTGATTTCCCAGAAGGAATCGGTCCAGTTCAATGCGTCAATGTAGAGCACGAAGAGGTTGTCTTGATACCGCGAAAAATCGATGCTAAGCGCGTTAACTTCAAATATGGTTTAGGAGACCAATTCATCACGATTCTCAAAACCATCCATCTACTCGGTATGGATCGCAAGGAGAGCGTGGATGTTCAAGGTATTCCGGTCTCGCCGCGAGACCTGCTCTCTGCATCTCTACCTGATCCTGCAACCCTTGGCTCACGTATGAAAGGAAAGACCTGCGCCGGCGCACTCGTTAAAGGTCTTGATAAGAAGGGTAATCCACGTGCGGTCTACCTCTATCACGTCGTCGATAACGACTGGTCTATGGAGAATTACGGCGACCAAGCAGTGGTCTGGCAGACAGCCATCAATCCGGTGATTGCTATGGAATTGATTCACGAGGGTATCTGGAAACCGGAGGGAGTAAATGGCCCTGAGTGGTTCCCAGCGAAACCATATTTGGATAAATTAGAAGAGTACGGCACGAGCTGGGGACTAAGAGAAGAGGATGCAAGCGATATCTCTCGCGAACTAACGGTATGACCGAACACTTCGATGTCTTAATAATCGGATCAGGTTTTGGTGGAAGTGTTAGCGCGCTCCGACTCTCGGAAAAAGGGTATCGAGTTGCCGTTCTCGAAGCGGGGCGTCGGTTCCACGATAAAGATTTCCCGAAAACTTCCTGGCGACTCAATCGGTTTCTCTTCTTCCCACGACTTGGCCTCACCGGAATTCAACGAATTCATGCGCTCCCAAATGTTCTCATTCTTGCTGGCGCTGGAGTAGGCGGTGGCTCACTTGTCTACGCCAACACCTTGTATCGGCCAACAGAAAGATACTTCAATGATCCACAATGGTCCGACATCACCGATTGGAGGGAGGAGCTCGCGCCTTGGTATGACCAAGCAGAACGAATGCTCGGCGTGCAAACAAATCCCTATTTCACTAATTCAGATAAAGCGATGAAGGAAGTTGCTGATGAAATGGGCGTTGGCCACACCTTCAAGATGGCGCCGCTCGGAGTGCATTTTGGGAGTAAACCTGGAGAGATAGCTGCCGATCCATACTTTGGTGGCGTTGGCCCGGAGCGAATCGGCTGCTTGCAATGTGGTGGCTGCATGACCGGTTGTCGCCACAATGCAAAAAACACGCTTCCTAAGAACTATCTTGGACTTGCAGAGAGCGCAGGCGCCGAAGTCCTTGCCTTAATGACAGTCACCTCTATTGAACACCGTAATGGTCAATGGGTGGTCATCGCGCGCAGGAGTAATTCATGGTTTGGACGAAAGAAGAGATTTACTGCAGAACAAGTAATCGTTGCTGCTGGCACATATAACACTCAGAAATTGCTCCATAAGATGAAAGCATCAGGAAAATTGGCAGAGATTTCACCACGACTTGGTGAACTCTCTCGAACTAATAGTGAATCCCTTGTGGGTGCAATCATGCCCAATACCGATATCGACTTTAGCCATGGCGCTGCTATCACATCCTCCTTCTTCCCAGATGAAAATACCCATGTGGAACCGGTCCGTTATGGGAGAGGGAGCAATCTCATGGGATTACTCCAGACAGCAATGACAGATGGCACAAGTGTATCTATGCGGCGTCGACAATGGCTTCGCTCGCTGATAAAACAACCTTCGCTGATTACCACGATTCTCAACGTCAAGAGATGGAGTGAGCGCACAGTCATCGCATTAGTGATGCAGGATGTTGACTCTGCAATCAAAGTAAAAAGTAAACGATTTCTCTTGGGATGGCGCTTGACCTCTGAGAATGATGTCGAACGCCCTAACGCGACTTACATTCCTGCAGCTAACGAGACTGCGCGTCGAATCGCCAATCGTTATGGTGGTATCGCTGGTGGCCATATCGGCGATTTAGTCAACGCTCCCTTCACTGCCCACTTTGTTGGCGGATGCGTGATTGGCAAGAGCAAAGATGAAGGTGTAATCGATCCTTATCATCGAGTTTGGGAGTACCCCACTCTTCACATCATTGATGGATCGACAATCACTGCAAATCTTGGTGTTAACCCATCACTGACTATCACTGCACAAGCAGAACGTGCCCTCTCTATGTGGCCCAACAAAGGCGATGTTGATCCTCGACCTTTGCAGGGCGCACCCTACAAATCAATCAAAGCGCAGGCTCCACGTCATCCAGTCGTCCCAATTCATGCACCAGCTGCCCTGAAGATAATTGATTAACATGTGGGCTCTCGTAACAGGTGCCAGTTCTGGAATTGGAGCTGAATTCACAGAGCAACTCGCACGTGATGGCTACGACATCATTTTGGTAGCACGCGATGAGGCTCGACTTAACGAACGGGCAGAATCTCTCTCGAACGCATACAACGTATCGTGTGAAGTTCTGGTTGCAGATCTCTCTGATCGCCTTCAGATTCGCAGAGTCGAGGAGCGAATCGCAAAAGGAGGAGTGGAATTCTTAGTAAACAATGCGGGTTTTGGGATTAATAAGAGATTTGCAGATAGTGATATCGAGCGCGAGAGCGAAAATCTCGAAGTATTGGTAAGCGCGGTGATGCGATTGACCCATGCAGCGTTACCTTTCATGAGAGAGCAGAGAAAGGGGTACATCATCAACGTCAGCAGCGTTGCTGGTTGGATTGCAGGTGGTACATACAGCGCCTCAAAGTCCTGGGTTACTGTTTTCTCAGAATTTCTCTCCGTTGATTCTGCTAAAGATGGAATCTCAGTGACCGCTTTGGCGCCGGGCTTTACCCACACTGAATTTCATCAACGCGGGAACATGAATATGTCTGGATTGCCCAAATGGCTCTGGTTGGAGAGCGCCGATGTAGTCGCTCATGCCATCAAAGCAGTCCGTTCCGGCGCTGCGCTTTCAATCCCAGGGCGCCAATATCGCCTTCTCTATCTCTTAATTCGCCATTTACCTCGGTCTTTAGTTCGACGAGCAGGGATTGGGGTTCGCCGTCGTCAGCGGTAACTTCCCAGGAAATCCCCAATCATTGTTGGTGTAAATGCCCGCTATTCAGAGGAAAAAAAGTTAGGCTCTACCCATGATCAAACGCCTTCTTACCGTTGCCATCGCAAGTCTATTTATGGTGGGTTCATTTATCGTTCCCGCAGAGGCAGCAAACAAGGCTGGCGGCACCTGCAAGACCGCTAATAAAAAAGCGAAGATCGGTGGTTTTGATTACATCTGCCAGAAGAATCCAACGGTGAAGCGCGCAAAACTCACCTGGTTAATTAAAGAATGCCTCGATTCAAACCGTCAGTATCTCTCCGGAAAACAAGCTTATGCAAAGAAACTTCAGGAGAAAGCCGAACTACTCGCTCAGTTTGCCGCAGCTGAAGCTGATACCAGCTTGACCGCCGCAGACAAAGAAGAATTAGCTCGCTCAAAGAGTGCGCTACTTGATACCTTCGATAAATTATCGAAGACTTCGAAAGATATGTATGAGATGGCTCTGACTGTGCGCGACCTTGCTTGCACAGTGGGAATCTAACTCACCACCAACTTCTTTCCTTTAGTAGTTACCTTCAATCTCTTGAGTGGCGCTTCTGCCGGTCCTTGGCTAACAGCACCTGTCTTCGTGAAGGCTGATCCATGCCCACCAGCTCCTGGTTCGCAATAGAACCCACTCCCCTTTGTTTGCACGTTAATACCAGCATGTGTACAGCGCATATCAATGGCAATGTATTTCTTTGCCCCAGAACGAACTAACGCTGTTGGCGCTCCGTTGACTTCGCCAATCAAGGCAACGCCACCGACTTTATTGAGAGCCTTAATTACAGAGGGAGTTACCTCTACTGACCCATTAGGTAGAAGTTTTATTCCCGAATTTGCCAATGCGCCTTCAGCCGTGGCGACAGTGGCCGTTGTCGTACCAAGCGCAGTAAGTAGAGCTCCACATAAGAAATGACGACGATTGATTTCCATCTGCCCAGTTTGCCCTATCTCGTGCGGTGAAGACACTTGAAAACTCTTCTCACGTCACCTTTACTGCCCTAACGTTCACCTATGCTCCGGTTTATCCCATTCGGCGCTGGGGTAATTCACCTGGTCATCGCCCTTCTCTCCCCCGCGACTTCGACCTTCTGGGATGTGATCGCTTACAACGGAATTCTTATTCTGACTGCCCTCTGGTTATTTCTGAGAAGAGAGCGGGTCCTTGGGTCGACGCTTGCAGTTTGGGTCCTGGGCTCTACCTATTCTGCATTGACCGAACTCACTAACCTCAATCTCTCTCCTTTGTTGAGCGGCTTCGGTTTTGTCGCCATATACCCAGCGCTCTTCTACTTCATCATCCGTACCCAACAATTGGAAAAACTATCCCGTAGTCAAATTCTCGATTCACTCATCATTACAGTGGGAATCTCTTCTCTTGTCACGACACTTGCGCTTTCAGCTACCACTAACGCTGATTCGACTGCAGAAGTTTTTCTGCTGACTCTCTATCCGATTGGTGATCTTCTCTTAATTTTCCTCCTTATTTTGATTGGCGTTCGCAGCGGCACAACAGGTGAGTTCTTCCTTCTGTTGATTGCGATTGTGATTTTCACTTTGAGTGATGTCGGCTATCTCTGGCTCTACAGCAGAGATAGCTATGCCATCGGAAGTTTGGTTGATGAAGGCTGGTTGATTGCGCTCCTCTTGCTCGCTGCGATACCTCGCCTTCCCCAGACTCAAGGACGCGCGTTAAATACCTACCCGCCAATCTTCATCGCCCTCGCCCTCGCCCTCTCAACCTTGGGTTGGTACGCGCTCAATCCAGCAGAGCGCTCTGCCTTGGCGCTGATCCCCGCTATTGCAACTTTGCTCTTGGCTTTTATCCGAATGGCCCTCGCCCTTGAAGAGGCAGAGGAGGGAAAAGCCCTTCGAGAAATTGCCATCACCGATGAATTAACTGGGGTGGGAAATCGAAGAGAGTTTCTCAGTCGACTTGCACAGACTCCGCGCGATGGTTTGACCTACCTTCTTCTCCTGGATTTAGATGGCTTCAAATCAATCAACGATGAATGTGGTCACAGCGCAGGAGATACCGTTCTGCGCGAAGTTGCCCTTCGTTTCCGCTCTGCCTTGCCTCAAGAGAGCTTCCTCGGACGTCTTGGTGGCGACGAATTTGGCGTTCTCCTTCACGGTGATGGCGCACGAGCGGAGCAATTGGCTAAGCGTCTGGAGTTATCCCTGGCTACTCCCTTCTACGTTGGAGAGCGAGCGCTAACCGTTCAGGTGAGCATTGGCGCCGCTGAGATCTCTGAGGGAGCAAATCCCCTAGAGGAAGCTGATGCGCGAATGTACGAGGCTAAGCGCTCTGCTCGCTGAGCAATTGGTAATTGAGCGCGAATTTTTGCCCTACCATTTCCAGGTTGGTTTCATCTCACATCTTGGGAGGTTCGTTGGCCGCTAAATTCCACAATCGAGTTCTAGTCCTCGGTGCAGGATCCGTATCGCAATGTGTAGTTCCTATCCTTCTCGACAAATTAGTCGAACCTCATCAAGTGACAATTGTGGATTTCAAAGATAATTGCGAGCGTTTTACCTCATCAATTAATCGTGGCGCCACGTACGTAATTGATCGACTCACCAAAGAGAATATGGATGAGTTCCTCAACAAATACCTCTCTGCAGGAGATTTTCTCCTCGATTTAGCCTGGAACATTGATGCCAATGCAATCATTGGCTGGGCGCATGATCACGGAGTTCTTTACCTCAATACTTCAGTTGAAGAGTGGGAGCCTTACGCTGGTGGGTCTTCCCGTGATCCAATCGAACGCACCCTCTACTACCGACATATGCGACTACGCGAAATGAAGAGTTCCTGGAGCGATAAAGGCGCCACGGCGATTGTCGAACATGGCGCAAATCCCGGGATGGTCTCCCATCTGGTCAAGCGCGCACTCATCGAGATTGGTACCCGCGCTCTGAAGGAGGGTAAATCAGGTGCAAATGTCGAGAAGGCAATTACTGCCGACGATTATCCAGCACTTGCCCAGGCACTTGATGTTCGAGTCATACATATTGCAGAACGTGATACCCAAATATCTGATGAACCAAAGCGCGTCGATGAATTTGTTAATACGTGGAGCGTTGAAGGGTTCTACGAAGAGGGAATTGCACCTGCAGAATTAGGTTGGGGCACGCACGAAAAGAAGTTGCCTCCCACTGCATACACTCACAAGGTTGGTCCGCAGAACCAGATTGCTCTCGCACAACCTGGCGCAACAACTTGGGTTCGTTCATGGGTGCCATCGTGCGAGACCACAGGAATGGTCATTCGCCATGGTGAGGCATTTACCCTCTCGGATCACCTTACGGTCTGGGATGGCAGCAAAGCGCTCTACCGTCCAACAGTCCACTATGCATATTGCCCGACCGATGCTGCGATTGCGTCGATGCGTGAGACAGAGATGCGTCAGTGGAACCTTCAAGAAGATCAACGAATCATGAATGAAGAGATCATTAGCGGTGAGGATCGCCTAGGCGTACTTCTGATGGGACATCCCTTCAAATCCTGGTGGTGCGGTTCGCTTCTCTCCATTGAACAGGCGCGCGCACTTGCACCCGGACAATCAGCGACCACTCTTCAAGTTGCCGCATCGGTCTACGCCGCGGTGGCGTGGGCGATGGCTAACCCGCAGGCGGGGCTTCTGGTTCCAGATGAACTCCCCTGGCGCGAGGTATTGCCTCTGATCGAGCCTTATTTGGGCACGATCTGGTCCGATGCAGTCGATTGGGATCCACTATCGACCCGCTTTGATCCATTCAAGGGATGGAATCATCGCCAATACGATGAGAGCGATCCCTGGCAGTTCACTAACTTCCTTGCTTAATCTCCTCTAACCGAGCAAGGGATTCGATCCGCTCTTTCGCGTGATCGACGATTCGTTCTACATAGCCCTGGCTATATCCATCGAGATAGAGCCAGGGTTCATGTATTTGGTCGTTATCGAGATGGGCAAGCTCGGGAACATATTTTCGGATGTATGCCCCCTCCGGATCGAACTTCTTACCTTGTTCGATGGGATTAAATACCCGGTAATACGGTGAAGCATCGGTGCCACATCCTGCAGTCCACTGCCAACCATGGCTATTCGATGCGACATCAAAATCCACCAGATGCTCCATGAAGAAATTAGCCCCATGTTGCCATTCGAGATGTAAATCTTTGACTAAGAACGATGCTACGACCATTCGAGTGCGATTATGCATCCACCCTTCTTTAACTATCTGTCGCATTGCCGCATCGACAAATGGGTACCCAGTCTTACCTTGGCACCATTTTTCAAATTTCTCCCCTGGTTCGTCATATCGCATATTGGCGTACTGGGGTGAGTAGTACTCATGTTCCGTGTGCGGATAATGATGAAGTACATCAGCATAGAACTCTCGCCAGGCAATCTCTTTTCGATATACCTCGTGCGCTTTACTAGAACCCAACTCAGCCAGAAGGGTACGTGGATGAATCTCTCCCCACTTTAGATGAGCACTTAATTTACTTGTGCCATCGATGCCAGCCATGTTGCGCGCTTCGTCGTAGTGAGCAAGTGCACCTTTTTTAAATTCACTCCATCGTCTATGGGCTGCAGCTTCACCAGCCTCAAAAATCTCACTACCGGCAGGTGCGCTCCAGGTTGGAAAATTTCGCGCATCAAGACCTGGTTCAAGCGCATTAATCGACTTCGGCGCAGCAATTGGCTTACGCCATCCATGAATGACCCATCCTTTGTAGAACGGGGTGTATACCCGGTAATTAGTGTCATCAGGTTTTCGCACTCGACCCGGCGATACTGCATACGGGCTTCCGACTTTGATCAGCGGGATATCCGCGTCAGCAACACGCTTATCACGTGCTACGCCATAGGGTTCGAATTCTTCTGAGATGTAAACACCGGTGACATTATGTTTGGACATCAAATCTTTCAAGACAGTTACTTGATCACCCACATGGATATGTAACTTGTTCCCAAGCGATTGATCGAGGGCGCGGAGTGAGTTGGCTAGATACGCTAAACGCTTAGAGCCTGCATGCTTAATCAACTTCTCATCAAGGATAAATAGTGGGATTATCGCCTCAGAATTTGCAATCGCATCTGAGAGCGCAGGATGATCGATAAGTCGCAAGTCGCGCCGAAACCACATAATGGCTATCTGACGCTCTGCCTCCGCCATACGCTAGTTATGGAGTGAGTGGATTGAGCTATCCCAACCTTTAACATCCTCTGGCTTACGCGGCCCTGGGCCGATGTAGCGAGCAGATGGCCTGATCAAACGTCCAGTTCGCTTCTGTTCGAGAACATGTGCTGCCCATCCTGCAGTTCGCGCAGAGGTGAACATAGAGGTGAAGAGGTGTGAAGGTACTTGTGCAAAGTCGAGGACGACTGCTGCCCAGAATTCTACGTTGGTAGCAAGAACGCGCTCTGGATAGCGTTCTTGAAGCTCGGCGAGCGCTGCTTGTTCAAGGGCAAGTGCAATCTCATAACGCGGTGCGCCAAGTTCCTTTGCAGTTCGACGTAGGGTGCGAGCACGTGGATCTTCAGCGCGATAGACGCGATGGCCAAACCCCATCAAGCGCTCACCGCGATCCATAACATCCTTGACGTACTTGCGAGCATCGTCAGTTTTCTCTACTCCTTCAATCATGTGAAGTACGCGAAGTGGTGCGCCGCCATGAAGTGGTCCGGACATCGCTCCGATAGCGCCGGAGATCGACGCGGCAACATCGGCACCAGTTGAGGCAATGACACGGGCGGTGAAAGTCGAAGCATTCATGCCATGTTCAGCGGCAGAGACAAAGTAGGCATCAATCGCGCGCACGTGGAGTGGATCAGGTTCACCACGCCAGCGGATCATCATTCGCTCGACAACTGTATGCGCCTTATCAATCTCTGATTGCGGAACCATTGGTTGCCACGTTCCACGAGCAGATTGCGCAACATAAGAGAGAACCATTACTGATACGCGAGCAAGATTGCTTCGCGCTTCATCATCTGAGATATCTAGTAGCGGCTTTAAGCCCCACGCAGGCGCGAGCATTGCAATCGCCGATTGCACATCAACGCGGACATCACCTGAGTGCACTGGTAGCGGAAATTGTTCGGCAGCAGGAAGTCCTGGATTAAATTCATTATCAACGAGTAAGCCCCAGACATTTCCAAATGTCACGCGACCAACGAGATCCTCGATGTCGACTCCGCGGTAGCGCAGCGCGCTTCCCTCTTTATCCGGCTCAGCAATCTCTGATTCGAAGGCAATGACACTTTCAAGACCCGGTTTAAAGTCGTCCATGGGGCTCCCTTGAGAGTAGGTACTGGCACGTATTCTGCCCCTGCTTTGCGCTCTGGCAAACCAGAAGTGCGCCTTATCTCCAGGTTTTAGAGAGTGGCGCGCCACACACTCACCTCTCACAGGCGCCTTCAGGGGTCTAGATTTGCGCATATGAGCGAACCCTCTGATATCAATCAATCGATACGAGAGATGCGCCGCTCGTATGGACAGGTCGGACTTACCGAAGCCCTAGCCGGCGATAATCCACTCTCGCTCTTCTCGCTCTGGCTCCAGGAGGCGGCGGGCAATCCCTACATCGTCGAGGCCAATGCCATGGTGCTAAGCACCTTCGATGGCAAACAGATCTCGGCACGAACCGTCTTACTCAAAGGCTTTGATTCAGAGCGCGGAGGATGCACCTTCTTCACCAACTATCGCTCACGTAAAGCTCAAGCGATGGATGCCAATCCAGAGGTCTCACTTCTCTTTCCTTGGTTTCCCATGGAGCGACAAGTAATTATCAATGCTCGCGTCGAGAAAGTATCGCGAGGGGAATCCGAGGAGTATTTCGCCTCTCGACCATGGGGGAGTCGGATTGGCGCATGGGCCAGTAATCAATCGACAGTGATCACGGATCGAAGTGACCTGGAAGAGAAGTGGCGCGTGACTTCAGAGAAATACCCTGAAGGCTCCAATGTTCCGCTCCCCGATAACTGGGGTGGGTATTGTGCAATTCCTCACTCTTTTGAATTTTGGCAAGGTCGATACTCCCGTTTACATGACCGGATTCGCTTCGCGCGTATGAGTGATGGCTCATGGTTGCGCCAACGATTAGCTCCCTAATCCACCTGCTATCCAAACTTCGGTAGGCTCCCACTATGAGCGCAGATATCACTATTCCCGCAAACCTCAAACCTCGAGATGGTCGATTTGGATGTGGACCCTCCAAGATTCGCTCCGAAGCGCTATCAGCGCTCGCTGGAAGTGGTGCATCGATTTTGGGCACCTCACATCGCCAAGCGCCAGTAAAGAATGTCGTGAGCCGCGTTCGCAGAGGGTTAAAGGATCTTTTTGCTCTCCCTGATGGCTATGAGGTTGTGCTCGGAAATGGCGGCTCAACCGCGTTCTGGGATGTAGCCACCTTTGGTCTCATCGAAGCACGCTCACAACATCTAGTTTTTGGTGAGTTCTCCTCTAAATTCGCAAGCGGCGTGAAGAGTGCACCCTTTCTTGGTGACCCTGTAGTAATCGAGAGCGCTGCCGGATCACACCCAAGCGCTCAAGCAGATGCCAGCATTGATTCCTACGCGCTCACTCATAACGAAACCTCTACTGGTGTTTCTATGGAGATTAAGCGGCCCGCAGGAGCAACTGGAATTGTTCTCGTTGATGCGACAAGTGCTGCCGGTGGGTTAATGGTCGATGCAAAAGAGTTCGATACTTACTATTTCGCGCCGCAGAAATCATTTGCCTCGGATGGTGGATTATGGCTTGCGCTCATGAGCCCAGCAGCTCTTGAACGTAATGCGAAAATCGCTGCGACAAATCGTTGGACGCCAGCATTTCTTGACCTTGCGATTGCAATAGAGAACAGTAAGCTCGATCAGACGTACAACACTCCTGCAGTGGCCACGTTGATGTTACTTGCCGAGCAGATTGAGTGGATGAATGAGAACGGTGGACTCAGCTTCTCTACTGGCCGAAGCGCGAAATCTGCAGAGACTCTCTATAACTGGGCAGAGAAGACCTCTTACACCACCCCATTTGTTGTAGATCCTGCGATGCGCTCTAAAGTTGTGGGAACTATCAATTTCGATGACAGTATCGATGCACTAGCTGTCGCAAAGACCCTTCGCGCCAATGGAATCGTCGACACCGAGCCGTACCGCAAACTTGGCAAGAATCAATTACGTATTGGCATGTTCCCTGCTATCGATCCTACCGATGTTGAAGCGCTCACTACCTGTATCGAGTACGTTGTCGATAAAATATGAGTAACCGCACTCGCCGAATTATCACATTGATTGTGCTTGTTGGAATCGTTGCAATGATTGCAATTGGTGGGCTCTAGATATTTCCTAGAAATACTTCCGAAAAACTCGCTTTATCTTTCGAGTAATTGGGAAATCCTTAATTACCTTATGTTCAGCTGGCTCATCAGGGGTTGCCACTTTGTCTAATGCAGGTGAACTTTGATCTAGGGAGTCTGCGATGCGCTCCAAGTTTGTTGCAATTGAAATATTTCGAGCAAGTTGCTCAGAATCTGCCTTACTCGCATCCTCAATCAATTTCTCCGTGAGATCAGCTCCGGCTTGGCGTACATCATCAGTGATAGAGGAATCGCCATCATGCCCATCAACGATAGCGAAGTCCTTTACTTTCTCCGATATTGCAGAGCTCGCAGTGGCTAGCGCCTGCGCTATTTGAACCCGCGTACCTTCGCTTATTCCCCCTTCGACTGCGGTGTCAAAGAGCGTTCGCGCAATGGTACGCACCTGAACGACAGTGTGCTCCACAGCAACCCCGCGCGCATAGAGCTCCTCTGCTTCATCGAATTCCGCTGTAGGAAACCACCGGGCAAAACTCTTCGCCTCGAGCGCTTGTGCGCGAACTTTAGGAATCTCTTCTACTAACAGGCGCGCTTGTGCTAACCAATTACCAGCATCTTTTTCGGTAAAACCATGGGCAACTCCTGACGACATCTTGGCTAGAAGTAATGCGCACTTGTTACCAAGGCGGGAGATTTGATCGATTGTTCGCCCTGCTGGAGTTTTCGGATGTGAGAAGTAGGAGAAGAGAATGGCAATCGCGGCTCCCAAAAGAGTGGATTGTGTTCGATGGATTGCTGTGTTCTCACCGAATGCCGGTCCAATCACAATGAGCGCTGTCACTGGAACGTTGATGGAAGCGACTTCTCCTAGGTGTAGCGCGCGAGCGACAACCGCGCAGAGAAAGACCGTGATACCCACGGTGATGAAGCCGAAACCAAAGAGCCACACTGCGGTCAGCGCGATACCGGCGCCGATTGAAGTGCCAACAATCTGACCAAACCCCTCGCGAATTGATTTATGGACGGAGATGCGCGTTGAGAGGCTGGCTACGATCGCTGCTACTAATCCCCCATCAACTATGAGTAGGTCGCCTAACACCCAGGCAACCGCTGCGGCAACAGCTGTGACGGTGATCTGACGAACCCATACGGCGCGGTCGGTGAAGAGTTTGATAAACCGCTTACCGACATTGGGCTTGCCCACCATGTGCTAAGTATCTCGCGAATTATGTAAGACTTGCCAAATGGCTTCTGAGGTCAGGATTCGAGCGGTTGAGCGCGACTACCCCGTCAAACGCTCAACAAGTCCATTCGATGATTGGGGGGCGATCTCGGAAGAGGCTCAATCAATGACGATATTCCGTTGGCTGATTGAAATGCAAAGCGCAGGCCAATGGCAAGAAGTTGGCAATCTTTCAGCGCATGCAGTCTGGTATGGCCCGACGGAGAGCTCGAAGGCGATGAATATCGGCATTAGCGTGCTCGAGGAATTTCGAGGGCAGGGAATCGGTTCGATCGCCCAGCGTTTACTTGCAGAGGAACTTCATGCGCAAGGGGTGGTACGTGTAGAAGCATCGACCGATGTTATAAATATCGCCGAGCAGAGAGCGTTGAAAAGCGCTGGATTTATCTATGAAGGAACTCTGCGAAAAGCCCAAGGGCGAGCCGATGGAGTACATGACTTACAGGTCTGGTCACATCTTTCGTAAGTAAGAGACATGATCCGGATTTAGCTCCGAGAGATCACGTGCTCCGAGTAATTTCATCGTCCTTAACATCTGTGAACGTAAAATCTCGAGCGCTCGATCGACTCCCGCGCGACCACCGGCCATCAGACCGTAGAGATAGGCGCGCCCTGCCCAGGTGAAATTGGCACCAGATGCAATAGCGGCAATGACATCGCCGCCATGCATGATTCCGGTATCCATATGTACTTCCGCGCGCTTACCGACCGCTGCTACGACATCGGGAATTAAGGTATAGGGGACGACTGCTCGGTCTGCTTGTCGACCGCCATGATTAGAGAGAATGAGGGCATCTGCGCCAGCTTCGACTGCAGCGATTGCATCATCTACTCGTTGAATTCCCTTGACGACAAGTTTTCCATTCCATTGAGTTCTGATCCAACGGAGATCTTCATAACTAATCGTGGGATCGAAGACAAAGTCCATCAACTCAGCGACTGTGCCCTTCCATGAATCCAATGAGGCAAATTTCAACGGTTCGGTAGTAAGAAAGTTCATCCACCAGGCTGGTCGTGGAATCGCGTTGAGAATAGTCTTCGTCGAAATCGATGGTGGAATCGTCATGCCATTTCTCGTGTCACGAAGTCGAGCTCCTGCTACCGGGACATCCACGGTGAGGATCAGAGTATCTACGCCGACATTTGCCGCGCGATGAACGAGCTCCATGGAACGTTCACGGTCTTTCCACATATACAACTGAAATGCGTTTCGCCCTTCAGGGGCTGCCTTAACCACCTCTTCGATAGAAGTTGTTCCTAATGTGGAGAGACAGAAGGGGATTCCAGCTGCTTGCGCCGCTGCTGCGCCTGCGCGCTCGCCTTCATGCTGCATCATTCGTGCAAAACCAGTTGGTGCAATTCCCAATGGCATCGAATGTCTCTGTCCAAGCATTTCAACTGAGAGATCGACTTTGGAGACATCAATCAAAACTTTGGGATGAAATTGAATACTCTCGAAAGTTTGACGGGCCCGTTCAAGTGAACTCTCAGTCTCAGCAGATCCATCGGTGTAATCGAACGGCGCCTGCGGAGTTCGACGTTTCGCGATTGTGCGGAGATCCCAAATCGTTAGAGCGCGAGCGAGTCGACGTCGCTTCGGGCTGAGGATTGGCTTACGAAATCTCATCAACCCAGCCAGCTCTTTAAAGCCAGGGAATCTACGCTTGACCTTGGTTTTTGCTAATTTCTTTGCTTTCGCATTCGCCATGTCCGAAGCATACCCGTGGCTAAACAGAGATAGACATCTCGACGAGGGCAAGGCTAGATTGCCGATATGAAATCACTATCGAACCTCTTCGTGAAGGTAGCAAACTCCCCCAGGTTACTGGTGCTCACCTCGCTCATCCTTTTATCTGTCGCCTCGATCTCTTATTCCATCTTCGAGAAGAAGAACGTCATTGACTCGCTCTGGTGGGCGCTCATCACCTCGACCACAGTTGGATATGGGGACTTCTACCCTGCGAGCCTAGGTGGGCGCGTTACGGCAATCGTGCTCTTGCTCGTGATGATTGTCTTCTTGATTCCGATGATTACCGCATCATTTGCATCGAAGCTCATCGTGAATCGTGATGCATTCACTCACGAAGAGCAGGAAGAAATGAAGATTCTTCTGAAAAAAATCGTGGAGATTGAAGAGAAGCAACTCAAAGAAAAAGGCGAATAGCTTCTATCTCTTAGGCGATTGTTCCTTCGAAGTTGACCTTCGCTGCCGAGAACCATGTCTTCACGACAAGATTTTCGCCAGGCTTACCAACGCAACCGGTTGCATACTTGAAACTAATCGTCTCGCCAATAGGAAGAATGACAACTGGAACACCTTCATAGCCATTTTCTGGATCCACAATCTCAAGACAGGTATTCACGCCGGAATCTGCAGAGAAGACAATTGAAGAAGTATCAAGATCTTCCGTAGAGCCATTCTTGATTGAGATTTCCATGGTGTTGACCGTCAAATTCTCGGTGTAGTTCTGTGCATCAGCGCTTGGCATAAAGTTCATAGGTTGTGAGACCGTGACGTCGATGCCACCTTCGATTGCAGTGGTCTCACCAAATACACCCTTGATAGAGACGAGGGCGCCATCGGTTTGATCCTCGGTCAATTTATTAGCCTGAGTACCAGCTACCTCATCAGAGGCTGACTTTTCGGAATTGCCACCGCCACCACCGCATGCAGAGAGCAGGAGAGCAAGTAGCGCGACGGGAAGAATTACCAATTTCTTCATTATCAACCTTTTCTAGTGTGAATGGGTGGTTCAGGTACAAATCATAATAGCAATGGTGGCGGGTAGAGGATTTGAACCTCTGAAGGCGTAAGCCGGCGGATTTACAGTCCGCTCCCATTGGCCGCTCGGGCAACCCGCCATTGGCTATTGAGCAGGTGAACTATACCCGTAAACCACTAGCTGTTGAGACTCAGCGCTGCAAGGGCGCCATTGACGATGGAGCCGGAATCAAGATCATGAATCTTGTAGAGGTCAGGAATATTTCCGGACTGACCGAAACTATCCACGCCCATCGCCACTTGTGGGGCGCCAAGTGCCGAACCCAACCATGCCAGCGCATGCGAAGAACTGTCATGAATAGAAACTATTGGTGCACGTTCGGAGAAGATTGGACGCATTGAACCAGGAAATGATGGTGTGTTCGCAGTTCTAATCCCTTGCTTTAAGGTACGTTGCCAACTTCCGTAGAGGCGACCGGGTGAAGTGACATCAACTACGTGCGCGATAACTCCCTCATTCGCTAATTCCTCTGCCGCTGCAATCACCTCTGGCATCACTGCGCCACAGCCAACTAAGTGAACTGTAGGCGCGTGGTAATCCTCACTCTTAGCCAATGCAGCGCGTCCATCTATTAGTCGATAGGCCCCAGCAAGAACTTGCGCGCGAAGCGTTGCTTCACCAAGTCGTTCCCGAGCGCTTACAAATGGGCTTTGATCAATCGCACGAGTGGTTAGTCGGAAGTAAAAAGCTAATTCGTTTGGACGAAGATCAGGAGTGGTATCGACTTTGCTTCCAGCAACGTGCGCGACCGCATCACAGAGGAGCCAATCAAGAGCCTGTCCGTATGCAGGCTCAATAAGTACCACACCAGGTAATTCGATTCCCACTGAAGGAGTGATAGTCGATTGATGTGCTCCACCTTCCGGAGCAAGCGTCAATCCTGATGGCGTTCCAGTCACGATAAATTTCGCACCCGAATAGACGCTATAAATAAATGCATCAAGACCTCGCAAGACAAACGGGTCGTAGACCGTTCCGATCGGAATGAGCGGTTGATTGTGCAGGTCTTTGGATAGGCCCAATTGCCCTAAGAGGCTAAACAAATTCATCTCACTGATACCAAGTTCAATATGTTGTCCCGTAGGTCCTTCGGCCCACTTCAATATCGGATCTTCATTCCATCGACGCCGTTGCTCTGGATGGAACACACCTGCTCTATTGATGAAGCCACCAAGATTGGTGGATGTGGCAACATCAGGTGCGGTTGTGACAAGTAGGGGGCGTATCGATTCGTCGCGACTCATCTCACTCAAGACTCGTCCGAAAATCTCTTGAGTTGAGGATTTGCCTCCACCTTTTACCCCAGTGGTTATTGGAATACTCACCTGAGCGTCAGGGTCGGGTTGAGGGTGAGTGAGCGCTACTCCTCGAGCGCGCACGAGTGCATCTTCAGCGCTGCCAGGTTCGAAGCGTTCCCATTCGTTCTCGCGAGTAAGTCCGACGCGAGCGCGGAGCGCATCAATTTGAGCCTCGGAGATCTGAGCCGAGTGATTACGTGGATCGCCAGCTATTGGTAAGTGCCAACCTTTGATGGTGTAAGCAAAAACAACGCTTGGTCGATCGGTTACTGCATCACATTCGGCAAATGCTTGGAGAAGTGATTCAACGTTATGTCCGCCCAAGTCGGTAAGAATCTCGAATAATTCCTCATCAGCAAAGCTCGTTAAGAACTCAGAAGTTCCAGCAGGAGCACCTTCGAGGAAACGCGCCCGAGCTTGCGCAGGTGTCAATCCAAAGAGGGATTGATATTGCTCGTTGGGAATGTCATCAAACCAACGCTTGAAGGGTTCACTGCCTGGTCGAGTGAAAACCTCTTCTAATCTCGAGCCATATTTGATTTCGCGAACATGCCACCCTGCCGCCTGGAATTGCGCTCTCCATTGAGCGATGCGAATTCCTGGTATCACCCGATCCAAGGATTGGCGATTGAAATCAACAATCCACATCACATTACCAAGGCCATCAGTCGCGGGGTCTGCTAAAGCCTCCCAAATATTTCCCTCATCTAACTCTGCATCTCCGATAATTGCGACGAAGCGCGAATGTGGCCGAGGACCAAAATGTGCATCGATGTATCGTCGAGTCGCTGCGGCAAAAAGCGGTGCGACCGCGCCTAGCCCAACCGATCCCGTGGAGAAATCAACGATGTCAGGATCTTTGGTGCGCGAGGGATAACTCTGCAATCCCCCTGCAGTCCGCAGCTGGGTTAAGTACCTCTTATCTAAATTGCCGAGCAAATATTGGATTGCGTGGAAGACTGGTGAGGCGTGCGGTTTAACGCTTACTCGATCATGTGCATCAAGATAGTTGAAATAGAGTGCGGTCATCAAAGAGACCATAGAAGCACTTGAAGCTTGATGGCCACCGACCTTTAATCCATCGAGATTCTCCCGCTCGCGGTTTGCGTAATCAATCATTCGAGTAGATAGCCAGAGCACCCGCTCTTGAATCTTTTCCAGCATCTTGATTTCATCAGCAGGCAGGCTGGTGGGTAGCTTCACATCTCTCATGGAATCCCCCTCTTGTTGGATTTCAACGTCAGGTGCTTATAGGCAGATTAGCCGTTTGGCGAGCCCTATTCCACTGAATCCCACGCACGTTATCCGTTCGTAACAATCTACAATCTAGTAATAAAGGGGGTACCTAGTTACACTCGGGTTTCCTAGGAAAGTAGGTGAGCAGCATCAACATGGAGCCTAAAAAGAATTTGCCTAGTCTTAATCTTGGGTCACTCTCTCCGACACGAAATCAATTGGTTGATATTCTCCGTGAATCTATTATTTTTGGAACGCTCCCTCCTGGAACCCAGATAAAACAAGAAGAGATTTGCAGACAGTTCGCCTGTAGCCCAGGGCCAGTCCGTGAGGCGCTCCGGGAACTTGAGAGCGAAGGGCTCCTCTTTCATTATCCCAACAGAGGCGTATTTGTCGCAGAGGTTTCAAATCACGAAATAGCCGAAGTTCTCATACCTATGCGCCTGCTTCTTGAAAAATTTGCTCTATGCAACTCAAGTCTGAAATTTACGACTGCCGCTGTTAACTCATTGAACGAGCAGATTTCTGCCATGCGTATTGGGGCGGAAACCGGCAATTCAAAAATGGCGGAAGAGGCCGATGCTAAATTCCATTTGATTACAATGCAGGTTGGTGGAAGCGAACATACCCTTCAGTTATGGAACAGCATTCTCTCTCGAATTCGTATGAAATTTGCCCGCATGGGTCCTATGGATGACACTTCACATAAAGCTGCCGAACATCAGAAATTGCTCGACGCTCTCCTTGCCAAAGATCCGGTTGAAATCTCCGAATTACTCGAAGAACATATCGTTGCCAGTGTCATCGATAAAGTACGTAGCAGTTCCCTCTGACTATTAGGTAAATGTCTTTCGAACCGCCACGGCCAATGCCTCGTAGTTTTCAGGAGTGTTGTACAACATACCTGAGATTCGTAAGTAGTACTTCTCTGCGATAAATGAAATTGGCACCTCAACCTTAAATTCCTCCGCAATTTTTACCTGCACTGCCGCGGCACCGTCGCGACCACCTGACATCTTATGAATAGGTACAACTCCAAGAGGGAGGAAATCAGCGCGAATTTCCTCCTTTGAAATCCCGAGTTCTTTCATGACAAGTTCTCGTCCGAACATCATTCGCTGATGATTGGCCTTTCGTACCCGCTCCCAACCCAATTGTGAGAAGAAATCGATAGCGCTAGGTGCACTCAGCCATGATGTTGGATCAACAGTTCCGAGCATGTCCCAGGGGTAGGGATAAGGCTCATCATCACGCCATGACACTATGAGAGGGCGTAAAACCTCCTGCCAACGAGGTGCGATTCGCAATACTCCCACTCCCAAAGGGGTTGAGACCCACTTGTGAAGATTGCCAAACCAAAAATCTGCATCCAACTTATCGAGATCAATATCTACAGTTCCTGGCGAATGCGAAGCGTCCACAACATAAACCACTGAATGAGCCTTACATAGAGCGCCTAATTCATAGATTGGAAAACTACGAGCCGTAGCAGAGGTGATGTGATCCACCACTAGTAATCGAGTTTTTTTCGTGATTCCAGCGGTTATCTTTTCAATTACCCGCTGATCAGAATCAAGGTAGTCGACATCAATTTCGACCAGCTTGGCTCCTGATGCTTCACAGGCTCGAATCACAGCCTTCGTAACAGCCCCATATTCTTGGTTGAGCACAATTACTTCATCACCGGAGTTCAGCGGGAAACCTCGCATCACAGTGCTGGCTCCCTCAGTTGTATTTCGAATCAATGCAATCTGGTCTGCTTGTTGACCTAGAAAGCGCGCAACAGATCCTCGCGCTGTTGCTACTTCTTCCTTAAGTTCCCTGGCAAAAAACTTCACTGGATTCTTCTGAATTCGATCTCGCCACTCTTGCTGAACTTTCTGGACAGAAATTGGTACTGCACCGAAGGAGCCATGATTGACGTGGTGATAAGCAGGGTCCAGGCTCCAATGAGATTTGAGTTCTTGAAGATCGAATTCCATTGCTAACCCTTAACTATCCCAGCGGAGAGTCCACTAATCATGAATTTAGACATCAAACCAAACATAATCATTGTTGGAATGATTCCAATCATGACTGAGGCGGCTAGCCCACCCCACTCGATGAAATACGCACCTATGAACGATCGTTCCGCTACAGGAAATGTCTTATTGGCATCCGAATCTATGAGGACCATAGCTAAGAAAAGTTCATTCCAACATTGCACGAAAGAAAAGATGAAGGTTGCAGCAACTCCTGGTAGCGCCACCGGAAAAATTACTCTAAATAGAGCTGAGACTCTATTACACCCATCGATAAGGGCTGCTTCATCGAGTTCGGGAGGGATTTGTTGTAAGAATCCCCTAAGCATCAACGTGGCAAAGGGAATCATGCCCCCCAAATAGCATAGGACCAGAGCAATTAGGGTATTGAGTAAATTCAATCGTGACAGTAAAAGATAAAGTGGAGCCAGAGCAATCAAGCCGGGGATCATTTGGGTAACTAAAAAGACGAGCATGACCTGGGATTTACCCTTGAATCGATAACGCGCCAATGAGTAAGCGCCTAGCATGCCAATAAAAATAACAAGTGCCGATGCTGCAATTGCAACGACAAAGCTATTCTTCAAGTACGTTCCAAATGCATAATCTCGGAATAGAGCGCGATAGCTCTCAAGCGTTGAATTGCTCCGTGGCCAGAAGAAATGTTTAGTTACTTCACGTACTGGACGTATTGAAGTCAAAAACATCCAGTACAGCGGGAAAATAGTAAAAAGGAACCAAATAGTTAGGACCGTGACTTTAGTTCCTTTGGAAAAACCCTTGAGCATGGTTACTTGTCACCATCCTCAATCTTGACAGCAAGTAGGTAAAAGACTGAGAAAATAAAGAGGATTATCAAAATGAACATGCCTAAGGCAGAACCTGCACCCCAGTCTTGATCGTAGGTGATTTTCTGCACGAGCCAGGAAGACAAGATATGGGTCTGCTCGTTAGGGCCACCACTAGTCATACCAAAGATCAAATCAGGGAAATTAGTAATCCAGATAACGCGGAGCAGAATAATGAGAACCAAAGTATTTTTGATGAAAGGAACGATGACAAGAAATAACCGTTGTCGCGAGGATGCTCCATCGAGTTCAGCTGCCTCGAGTATTTCTTTTGGAACGCCCTGTAGGGCAGCAAGAATCATGATTACAAAGAAGGTGACGCCGTACCAGATATTGGCGATGATTACCGCAGCCATTGCCCACTTATCGTTGGATAACCACGGAATTGGTTTATCAATAAGGCCGATTCCCTCAAGAATCGTATTCATGATTCCTAGGTTGTCATCGAAAATCCATTTCCAGATGAGCCCCATGAGGAATCCGGATAGCGCCCACGGAATAAAAATAATTGCTTGATAGAGCCCTGAAAATTTAAATTTTGTATTGAGATACAGAGCCAGAACAAATCCGATTGTAAATTGGAAAAAGAGAGAAACAACGACCCAGATTACCGAGTTCACCATAATTCGCTTGAAATGTAAGTCGTTGAAGATTACAGAAAAGTTTTGAAAGCCAGCGAAGTAAATGTCATCTTGAGCAAATAACTTGAAGTTTTGAAGGGAGAGTCCAGCAGTTCTGATGACTGGGTAATAAATGAAGATACAAATTAGAATTAGTGCTGGAAGCAGGAACCAAAGTGGTGCAAGGATGTTTCGAGTCTTGCCGCTGTTCTTCTCTTGAATCCGAAAAGTGCTACTCAACTCGCTATCCCCCCTGCCTATGTATATATACGTATGACTTTTCTGCGACACATTAGAGAACAGTGGTCGACATTTCTGTCGACCACTGACTCGTCGTGTTTTGGATTACGGTAGCGCTAGTCCGTTAGGACTTGCACTTAGGACCATCCCAGTATGCAGCCCATTGTTTGAGAGCATCCTCGGTCTTCAGATTGCCTGCAAACATCGCAGCCATATCTTTATCTGCTTGAGTGAAGAACTCGCCGAAGCATGGCTTCGCTCCATCGCTTCCATCAAGCTTGATCTCCTTAGGGTCCTTACCAATCTTGTCGTAGATAGCCCAGGCGCCAGTCTTAAAGAATGGATCCTTTGCTGCTGTCTTGGTGATTGGGCCAACGCCATAGGCGCGGGCGAAGATTGAGGCTTGTGGGTCAGAAGAGATGAAAGCAAGGAAATCCGTGGCAATGTTCTTGCACTTCGATGCCTGGGTTACCGACCAGCCGCCACCGCTTACATCCTGTGCGGAGTAACCAGTTGGACCCTTTGGCATTTGCGCCATGATCCATTTTCCGCTCTCAAATGGTGCGTACTTATCCTCAACAATTTGGATGACCTCATTATCTTGGATTAAGTAATTGGCAATTCCATCGATAAAGCCCTGCACCATCTCTGGGTAACCCCATGAGACGGATGCTGGTGGGGAGACGTCATTCCAGATCTTCATGAGGAGATCTAGAGCTTCCTTTGACTTTGGATTGTTGAACATCGATTTGCCATCCTTGTTGTAATAACCGCCAGCATTAAGGTCTGGCGCGTTATATGCGCGGATGATGAAGATTGCTTGAGTGAAAGAGGCACGAGCGCCACGCATCGAATAAATGTATGACTTATCTGTCTGTGCTTTCTTTGCATTCAGGATATCTGTCCATGTAACTGGAATGGCTACTCCAGCATCCTTAAATGGTTGGACACGAACGAAGGAAGCCTTGACATAGTAGCCATTTGGCACCATGTACATCTTGCCTTTGCCTTTATTGATCTGCGCTTGCAACTGTGAGTACTCAGTTAGGCCAGTCCATGCCTTCGTCTTGGTGAAGTATGGATAGATATCTGCGAGTTGGTTAGCAGAGAGGGCTTGTCCCATGATTGCGCCTGCTGGCTCAACGATGTCTACAGCCTTGGCTTGTAGAAGTTGAGTGATCTTGGCTGGTGAATCTGCCTGCGATGGAGAGATGATCTCAACCTTGACTCCAGGACGGGTCGATTCAAATTGACGGGCAAATGCATTAAGCAGTGGAGTACGGGCTGGACCAGCAAAATACTCGATTACTCGAATCTTCACAGGTTTTGCCTTAGTCGGCTTGCAGTTCCATGTTTTATCTTTAGAAGCTGCGCTGCTCGTAGTCACAGTCATAAGACTGAGACCAAGAGCTGCGACAGCCGCCAAGGAAACTACCTTGCGACTGGTTAGGTTCTTTTTCAATTTTCCCCCAGATTGGTTTTCAATCTCTTTCGAGATTTTTTACGAGAGTAATTGAGCAGGTTTTCATTTACAATCAAATTGTGGGTTATTGGTAGAAGTTTATTTAACTGTGACACTAGATAGTAGAAAATCTACAAAGTGCTTTCGTGCATCTGGACGAAACAACCGCCTACTCAATTAAGTTTTCTGAGATCCGGCCCCTGAATCAGGGAAGTATTCGAAATTACCCTGGAGATTCTTCACATAAGCACCACTTGGTATACGGCGGTTTCCGGCTACCTGAAAACGAGCAAAATCGCCATTTCTGCCAAGAACCCTCGACCAAACGTTGAGGAAATAGTGAGGAAAACCCCCTTGTGCGCCCATTCCTTCAGGAGTAGAAATTCCCTAACTTCATTGAGAGTAGACAAAAGGAAATCAATGAGGCTTCGGATCGGATAACAACTACATAAATAGCAATATTTATGTAAAACGCAACTGATCATCGCGGAGTTGGTACACGTAAGGTTCGAGCCGTAGAAGGCGCCCATTGTGCGTAACTAGGAGACTAGTTACATCGTGGATGTGATGTAAGGATCAGCTCACATCGCGCGGTGAAGGCCGAAGGAGATGCGCGCCGGCGAAGAGTTAAGGCCCCTGGAACTGATACTTCCAGGGGCCAACTCATATTCTCAATCCTTCTCTCCTGGATTCCATGAAAGACACGCCAGAACTGTTATCAATCTTCTGCACGTAGGGCAGTAATCCGCTCCATTACTTCTGGATATTTGCTATCGGCTAAGACGATCTTCTCTAATTCCTTGAGCGCTTGCCCTCGTTTGCCCTGTCGCTGGTAAATGTTGGCACGCTCCCAAAGCGCTCGATTATGAACCTCTTCATCCAATGATCGCTTGGCAATCACCTTTTTAATAGCTTCAAGCGCGCCATCGTGAAATCCCAATTCAGAGAGGGCAGCAGCGCGCATGATAAAAAGCATCCCTGTTGCTTCATCTTCTAACTCAAGATCTTCAGTGGAATCGAGTACATCTTGAAATTTTTTCTCAGCAAGCTCGATATCCACCACTGAAACGGCACTCAACTGATTGGCATCTAACATCTCCAGAACCTTAAAGGCGCTCACGCTATCGCCAGCATCCTGGAGAATCTCGGCGTAGATGAAACCAAACGCAGAAGCAGAGAATGATTCATCGAACCAAATTCCAGGGGTGATCTGAATCTTCATATTTAGTAATGGAAAGTACTTGCGCGCCTCATAGGTGCCAAAGGCATTTTTCCGATTACTCCACACCTCCCCTGCGCTCTTGAGTAAGTCAGGAAAGTTCTCGTCATTACGCGCTCCTGCCAAACAAGCAAGTGCTAAGCAGGTGTATTTGATCTTTGAATACTTCTCAGAGAGGGCAATAGCTCGTTCGATGATTACCTTGTCGACGGGAACATTTTCACCCTCAAAATGTTCCCTCAAGAAACGGTAGAAAGCGCGCTCGCGCCTATTAGCAAAGAGACTCGGTTTTGGAGGTTTAGGTGGCAGATAAAAATCGTCATTCTCCTCTTCCGAAGTACGCCTAGAACGAGAGGACTTCGAACCACGAATTGAACTTCGTTCCACGTTGTACAACCCGGTGCCAGGAATTCCTGCAGAGGTATAGATATCGCCCTTGCTATTGATACTTACTCGAGCCCCTGGTACCCCCACCGATAAACCAATTGCGCTCTTACTAAAGTTAAGTCGCACTCCGGGGATAAGAGAGATGGAGCGACGGAAGCGTAAGGACATTACCTCACCCTACTTTGGCTCGATTCGATTGCCAGGTATTCCGCTGCCATTACGCTCTCCCTAATTCTGGCAAAACCGTCAAAAACCTCCGTAAAGGAGGTGGCCAATGGTGAGATTGCTAATCGAATCTGGTTGGGCTCTCGATAGTCGGGAATGACTCTTTGCATCTTTCGAAGGGCGATACTTATGCGTTTCGCTTCAGGGTGCGCCAGTGAGATGTGGCCACCTCTTTGAGCGGGATCTCGCGGGCTCTTTAATTCAAAACCAAGCGGGGCTAACCATTGCTCATATAACTCCACCATCAATGAGGTGCCTACGCGAGCTTTCGCTTCTATCGCCGCTATGCCGGCCTGCGCAATCATGGCGAAGGCGCTGTTGGCCGAGCGCAATCCAATGATTGATGGGCTAGCAATCTGGAAGCCACGAATATCTTCAGAGCGTTGAAAGGTTGGACCCATTGCAAATTGATCACGCTGGGCAAACCATCCTTGAATCGGCACCTGCAACTGGCGCTGGAGCTCCTGACGTACATATAACCAGGCTGGTGCACCCGGTCCAGAATTTCCATATTTATAGGTACAGCCAACTGCCAGGTCGACCCCATTCTTGTCGAAGTCGAGAGCAATCGCCCCAATTGCATGTGCAGCATCCCACACTACAAGTGCACCATGAGCCCGAGCCAAAGCGGTGATCGACTTGAGATCTGAACGAGCACCAGAGCGGTATTGGATTACTTGTAGCGATACTAAGGCGACATCATCATCGAGATAACCTGCAAGTAATTCAGGTGTGATCTGTTCATGCTCGGCAACTTCAGGATTTTCGTTATCAATCATGATTAATTCCATGCCGTGATCTTGGGCAATCCCCTCCAGGATGTACCTATCGGTGGGAAAGTTTGCGCGATCAGTGATGATTTTTTTACGACCTGGACGGGCTTTTATCGCCGCGCTACATAATTGATAGAGATTAACTGAAGTGGTATCGCATGCTAGTACCTGCCCTGGTGCAGCACCTAGCGCGCTCTTTCCAATCAAGTCTCCCGTTTGTTCCGCTTCATCTATCCAATCTGCCCAACCATCGACAACTTTGCTTCCCCACTCGTTGGTAAGGAATGAATTGATGTCGACTAGGGTTTGCTTTGGCAATCTGCCAAGGGAATTTCCGTCAAGGTAGCAAACCTCTGGGGCGGCAACGAAAAATTGTGATGCGAAGTGAGCAAGAGCATCTTCCTTATCAAGACGCACTGCATCTGCGCGGGTCACAGCCACATGAAAAAGCCTATAGACTTTGAGGTATTGGAGGAAGAGATGGCCGACTCAAGTTTTGACATAGTCTCAAAGGTAGATCGGATGGAGCTTGATAATGCTCTCAATCAAGCCGATCGAGAACTTGGTACCCGCTTTGATTTCCGCGGAACTGAAACCAAGATTGCGATGAGTGGCACAGATATTGTCGCCATCGAATCAGGAAGCGAAGAGCGAGCAAAGGCAGCGCTCGATGTCTTCAAGGAGAAATGTGTAAAACGTGGCGTCTCGCTCAAACATCTCGACCCAAGTGAGCCACAGCCTTCCGGAAAGCTTTTTAAAATCACTGTGAAAATCAAAGAGGGAATAAGTACCGAAAATGCCAAGAAGCTCGCCAAATTCCTTCGGGATAGCGGGCCGAAATCCTTGAAAACTCAGATCCAAGGCGAAGAGCTTCGCGTCTCCTCAAAGAGCAGAGATGACCTCCAGGAGGCAATTGCCCTTGTCAAAGCGGAGAGTTGGGACTTTGCCCCTCAATTCACTAACTACCGATAACTCAGATTAACAAAGGGACTTAAGTGAACAAGTATCAGAGCGGGTTAATCTATGGCTTGTTCGCATACATCATCTGGGGTGCACTGCCCATCTATTGGGGATGGATGCGCGCTGCAAGCGCATGGGAGATTATCGCGCACCGAGCTATTTGGTCGCTCGTCGTCTGTTGGTTTGCACTCGCCTTTAGAAACCAACTCAAATCCGCAGTGGCAATCTTGCGCACTCCCCGAATGTTCTTCCTCCTCGCTCTGACGGCTGGGCTCGTGGCAGGGAATTGGTCGATCTACATCTGGTCGGTAACAGTTGATCGAATTGTCGAATCATCCTTGGGCTACTACATCACACCTTTGATGAATGTTGCTTTCGGGGTAATCATCCTTCGTGAACGGATGCGAGTCCTGCAATGGATTGCCGTTGCAATCGCGGCTATCGGGGTGGGGGCGCTCACTTATGACTACGGCCAACTACCTCTGATTGCACTCGGCCTTGCCTGTACTTGGGGTATGTACAGCGTAATAAAGAAGAAATTGGATGTTGATCCGCTTACTGGTTTAGCAATTGAGACAATTTTTGCAGCAATCCCCGCTCTGATATTTCTCGTAAACCTTGAGTTTGAGGGGCGCGCGCAATTTGGTTCAGGGCTATGGATCTCTATTGGATTAGCGACCGCAGGGCTAGCGACCGTCTTGCCGCTTCTCGCCTTCAACAATGCCGCTGTGAGCCTGCCCTTAACTACATTGGGATTGATGCAGTACATCACTCCAACGGTCATGTTCCTGGTGGGTGTCTTTATCAATCATGAAGAGATGTCTGGTTCGCGATGGATTGGCTTCTTAACAATCTGGTTGGCGTTGAGCTTCCTTGCTACAGATATGGTTCGCTCAGGCAGACCTGGAGACAAGAGCGTCGCACATAGTTAAGAGCCCCTCTGTTGTTCCATTCAGGGGCAAAGTAGCCAATTTCTTCCGCGCGCTCTCGGCATACTGCATAGTGATTTTCTTCGCCTCACTGAGCGCCTGATGGCTTCGTAACTCTTTGAGTGCATAGGTGACATCGTCTTCATTGGTGATAGGGCCGGCGAGTAATTCGAGTAATCGCGAATCGTCTGGTTTAGCCATTCGTTGAACTAATAAGGTGACTAGCGTAGGAACTCCCTCACGCAGATCGGTTCCTGGTGTCTTGCCCGATTGGTTAGATGAACTTTCGATATCGATTACATCGTCAGCTAATTGAAAAGCAATTCCCAATTCCTCACTAAAACTCACGAGCGTCTCGACTATCTCAGGGTGAGCGCCAGATAAATATCCGCCGTAACGCGCGCAAAGACCGAAGAGCGAACCAGTTTTTTCTGCAACTACTCGCAAGTAGTGCTCCAGGGCATCCTCGCCCACTGGCGCCCCCTGGGTCTCCATAATTTGACCAATTACCAACCGCTCAAATGTCATCGCTTGATGACGGACCGCATCGGGACCAAGATCGGCGAGCAATAACGATGACTTCGCAAAGAGATAATCACCGGTCAAGATGGCGACCGAATTTCCCCAGCGCTTGTTGGCGCTCTCTACCCCCCGACGCAATGGCGCCTCATCCATGACGTCATCGTGATAGAGAGTAGCTAAATGGGTTAATTCCACGACAACCGCCGCTTTTATGATCTCTTCTCGCGTTGGATCACCGTAATTTGATGCCAATAAGGTAAGCAATGGACGAAATCTCTTTCCGCCTGCAGAGATCAAATGTCGTGAAGTCTCAGTAGCAAAAGGGAGCGTGCCAGCAGCGTGGTCGTAGAGAAATTCCTCAACCGCTTTCATTCGAGCAGTTAAGTCGCGCTCAACCTCTGCTGAAAGAGATGGCAGAGTGACCATTAAACCCTCTTAACCGGCAACAAAGATTGCCAGTGAATCAATTACGTTGATTACTGGTTGTGGGAAGATACCTAAAATTAAAGTAGCAAGAGCACAGATTCCAATTGCTGTTGCCGTCACTGGCGAAGGAATCATCACAGATGTGCCATCTTCCTGTGGATCGTTGAAATACATCAAGACAACGATTCGAATGTAGAAGAAGGCGGCAATCGCAGAGGCAAGCACACCTGCAATAACCACCGAGATATTTCCACTCTCATACGCAGCTGAGAAAATTGCGAACTTACCAACGAATCCTGAGGTAAGTGGAATTCCCGCTAGCGCTAACAAGAAGAGGGTAAAAATGGCGGCAATCAATGGTGAACGCTTACCCAATCCGCTCCATCGATTAAGGTCAGTCACTTCGCCACCTGCATCACGGACCAGCGTGACAATTGCGAAGGTTCCAAGTGTGGTAAAACCATACGTTGCTAAGTAAAGCAAAGTCGCTTCGACTCCAGATTTATTGAAAGCGACGATTCCAGTGAGCAAAAATCCTGAGTGAGCAATAGCTGAATATGCGAGTACTCGTTTTACATCTCTCTGCGCGATTGCCACGATGGTGCCGATTGCCATTGTGAGAATCGAGACCACGATAATGATCGGGCGCCAGGTCCAGACCATTCCGCCAATAGTCGCGTAGAAGATCCTCAAGAAGGCGCCGAATGCGGCCACTTTCGTCACTGCTGCCATGAAGGCTGTGACGGGAGTTGGAGCGCCCTGGTACACATCAGGGGTCCATGAGTGGAATGGCGCTGCTGAAACCTTGAAGAGTAAACCGACGGTCAGGGTCGCCAAGCCCACCAAGAGGAAGAGGTCATTACCAGGAGCAACGCTTATTTGATTCTTGATTCCCTCGAAGGTGGTTGTGCCAGCGTAGCCATATAGGAAAGCCGAGCCGAAGAGGAGGAAGGCAGAAGAGAAGGCGCCGAGAAGGAAATATTTCAAAGCCGCCTCTTGCGAAAGTAATCGACGGCGCTGTGAGAGCCCTGCCATCAAATACAACGGCAGTGAGAGGACTTCCAACGCCACAAAAAGAGTGATTAAGTCGTTTGCTGCCGGGAAGAGCAGCGCTCCACCTATCGCAAAGAGGGTGAGCGGAAAGACTTCGGTTTGTTGTAATCCTGATGCAAGTGCGCGTTGCTCATCTGCTGAGCCGGGAAGAGTTGATGCTTGAGCAGTAAATGATTGAAAACCACGTTCTGCAATGAGAAGTAATCCAAGAAGAGAGAAGACCAAGATTGTTCCTTGAAGGACAACCGTGACGCCATCGACTGCGACAGATCCTTCTGCAAATCGCCCTGAAACCTCCTTGTTCAGCGCTACCGAGAGGATTCCTAATCCAATTGCCGAAAATGACAACGTTGTCTGAATAACATAGCGATACTTACGCGAGACAAATGCCTCAACAAGTACAGCAATCACGCCGGCTGCTAGCAGAATCAAGACTGGCGCAAGAACTGCATACTCAATTTCCGGAGCTGGCATTATTTATCTCCCTCAATATTGAGCGCGGCAACAGATGCTTGCGTACCAGGATTGATGACATTTAGTAGAACTTGTGGGAAGAAACCGAATGCGATGATGAGCGCAATAACGGGTGCAATGGCGATCTTCTCGCGGAGATTGAGGTCTTTGAGATTCTCATTTCCTGGAAGAACCGGTCCATGGAACGCACGTTGGACCGGAATCAATATGTATAGCGCAGCCAGGATGATTCCAAGGGTTCCAATAACCGCTGCTACTGGATATCGAACGAAGGTCCCTACCAGAACTAAGAATTCACTGACGAACGATGAGAGGCCAGGCAGCGCCAAACTTGAGAGGCCCGCAACAAAGAAGGTCCATGCAAGTAGCGGAGTAACTCGTTGTAGCCCTCCAAAATCGGCAACTTTGGAGGAGTTTCGCCGTGCAATCATCCAACCCGCAATCAAAAACAGCGCAGCAGTCGAGAATCCATGGTTGACCATATAAAGAATCGATCCAGATTGACCTTGAGCGGTGAATGCGAAGATACCTAAGGTGATGAATCCGAAGTGTGAAATTGAAGTGTAAGAAATCAATCTCTTGATATCTCCATTGCTCTGCCATATTGCAAGGAATGCACCATAGAAGATAGAGATTAACGAGAGAACAATGATTGTTGGTCCAAGTTGCTTGGATGCATCAGGGAAGAGTGAGAGACAGAAGCGAATCATTCCGTAAGTACCGACTTTATCGAGAACTCCGAGCAAGAGCACAGAGGTTCCAGGAGTCGCTGCCTTTGCTGCGTCCGGCAGCCAGGTATGGAATGGCCATAGTGGTGCTTTGATTGCGAATGCGATGAAGAAACCAAGGAAGAGAAGTAATTCGGTCTGATTATTTAAGCTTAGTTTCTGCAACTCACTGACATCAAATGTTGCTGCGCCTAGTTGATCGCCGCTTACGACATAGAGGCCGATAATTGAGGCTAGCATCAACAAACCGCCGAAGAGCGAATAGAGCAGGAATTTCACAGCCGCAGCTGCGCGTTCTCCACTTCCATATCCACCAATGAGGAAGTAAACCGGAATCAGCATTGCCTCAAAAAATAGATAGAAGAGGAATATGTCAGTTGCAGCAAAGACGCCAATCATCATCGTTTCAAGAATGAGTAAGAGTGCGAAGAAGGTTTTCACGCTCCAGCGGCCACCTTCAGCCTCGTTCCAGCAAGCCAGAATTACAACGGGAGTAAGAATGAGCGCAAGCAAGATAAGAAGGAGCGCCATTCCATCAACGCCTAATCCATAATTGATGCCGAACGCGGGAATCCATGAGTATTTCTCGACGAACTGGAATCCACTGACTCCTCGATCAAAAGATGTGGCCATTACAAGGCCAGCAACTGCAACAAGTGATGAGATGCCAAGGGCCAACTGCTTCGCCAGTGCCGCTCTCTCTCGTGGCACGAGGAATACTGCTGCGCTCCCAATAAGCGGCAATAAACCAAGAATCGTCAACCAATTCATAGTGACATCACCGCAATCGCTCCAAGAATTCCCACGGCACCAACAATTATCCAAAGGGCATAGGAGCGAACAAATCCAGTCTGCGTCTTTCGAACGCCGGAGGCAACATCAAGGGTTATCGAACCTACTCCCCGAACTGCGCCATCTATTACCTTCTCGTCGATGACTGCTAACGCTTTAGTCAGCTCTTGGCCAGGGCGCATGAAGAGCGTTTCGTTGAACTCATCTTGCAGAAGATCCCGTCGCGCGACCTTAGTCCATAGTGAAACATCACTTGGCGCTACCGCAGGAATTGCCTTACCTCGCCCATATTTAGCAATCGCAATCGACACTCCGATTGCCACAGCGGTCAGCGCGAGCGCTGATACCACTATTGGCGGTAGGAGATGCTCCTTTTCACCGTGACCTGAATGCCCTGAATCTCCTGCATGAAAGAGTGGCGCAAGGAAGTTGATGAAGCGATCACCCATATTGAAGATGAATCCTGCGCTCACCGAACCAATTGCAAGCAGAATCATGGGAATGGTCATGAGAGCGGGAGATTCGTGGGGGTGTGCGCCGGCCTCCCAACGTTTTGCACCGAAGAAGGTCATCAACATCACTCGTGACATGTAAAAAGCGGTGATTGCTGCACCGAGCAAGGTAATTGAGCCCAAGATGATTCCTTTGGCACCACCAGCATCGAGCGCGATTTCAATAATTTTATCTTTGGAATAGAAGCCAGCAAATGGCGGTACGCCGATGATTGCAAGATATCCAAGTCCGAAAGTTGCGAAGGTGATGGGCATGTACTTTCGGAGCCCTCCATATTTCCGCATATCTACTTCATCATTCATGCCATGCATGACTGATCCTGCACCGAGGAACATCCCTGCTTTGAAGAAACCGTGGGTTAAAAGATGCATCATTGCGAAGGCATACCCAACCGGGCCTAGTCCAGTTGCGAGAATCATGTAGCCGATTTGTGACATCGTCGAGGCGGCTAGCGCCTTCTTGATGTCATCTTTAGCCATTCCGATGATGGCACCAAATAGCAACGTGATTGCACCGACAATCACCACAAGCAACTGTGCAATCGATGCGACATCGAAGACAAAATGTGAGCGAGCAATCAGATAAACGCCGGCAGTGACCATGGTCGCTGCATGGATGAGCGCAGAGACTGGAGTTGGACCAGCCATCGCATCTCCAAGCCATGATTGAAGTGGGAACTGCGCAGACTTTCCTACCGCCGCAAGCAAGAGCGCGATACCAAGAGCATTAAGGGCTAGCGAGCTAGCCTTGCCAGCCTCTACTCCCTCAGCAACTCCGCTAAATGAGACCGACCCGAATTGGACGAAGGCGATCATCACCGCAAGCGAGAGTCCGACATCGCCAACCCGATTGGCGACAAATGCCTTTTTAGCAGCAGTGGCATAGGCAGGCTTCTGATTCCAGAATCCGATGAGCAAGTAGGAGGCAAGTCCTACACCCTCCCATCCGACATATAGGCTCAAGTAAGAGTCACCCAGGACCAACAGCAACATGGCGGCGATGAAGAGATTTAGGAAGGCAAAGAACCGACGGCGATCCCGATCATGCGACATGTAGGCGATCGAGTAGATGTGAATGAGCGTTCCGACTCCAGTGATCAAAAGCACGAAACAGACTGAAAGTTGATCCAATAACAATGTGGCACCCACATTGAAATTTCCTACTTCAATCCAGGTGAATAGTGGTTGAGTTACCGCACGACTTTCTGGCGCCCGTCGAAGCATTGCCAAGAATTCGATGACACCTACAGCGAAGGCGGCGCCAGAAGCGAGAGTGCCCACGAAGTGACCAACTTTGTCCAAAGCCCGTCCACCCAAAAGCAATAGTGCAGCGCTAAAAAGTGGGATGGCAATTAGGAAAACGAGCATCTGTGAAGTTTCGTTCATTAGAGCTTCAACAATCGTGCATCATCAACAGA
>VGAL01000010.1 GCA_016870715.1 Actinomycetota bacterium
ACCAGGGGTTCTTGCCTCGCTCCGAAGTTAATTTTCGCAGGACTTGTCCACCGCACATTGCTGGACTTACCCTTATCTCCCTGATTCCCCCAGGGAGGTGAGATATGTCAGATAGGCCAGATAGGTCGATTGGCTCAGATCTATTATCCGCTCGTAACGCGGCTGGACTCTCACTGGAGCAAGTTGCTGAAAAGACCAAGCTACGTTCGAGTTTGGTAGCAGCGCTTGAGCGGAATGACTTCTCACTGTGTGGTGGCGATGTGTACACCCGTGGCCATATCCGCGTTCTCGCTAATCTTTACCGAATTGATAGCACCTATCTCTTAGAGAAATTTGATAAAGAGTTTGGCGTTGCAGAGACGGCCCTCGATGATTTGGCTCAAGCAACCTCCCAAAATCTCGATCGACGTATCACCGTCAGTTGGAAATCGCTCTCAGGTGTTGCAGCGGTCGGGCTCTTGGCAGCCGTTGTTGTGAGTAATCAATTAACGAGTACTCCAGAAAATATTACGGCGCCGCAGTCCAATTCGGAGCGGGCGAGTACTAGCGCCTCTCCTAATCAATCAGAATCCTTTCCTGCAGTTGCTTCAGCCGATGAACCAGTCATAGTCCGTCTGACAGTGGTAAAGAGTTATTCCTGGATATCAGTAACTGCAGCAGATGGAAGTTCGCTTTTTACTGGTCAAATTGAAAAGGGCGAGGTCCGTGAATTCACTGATCCTCAAGTACTTCGTCTTGTTATCGGAAATGCGGGTGCGGTCTCCATCAATGTAAATGGAGTTGATCGGGGAATTGCCGGTGACATTGGTGAGGTCGTGCGCTTAGAGTTCACGCCAGATGCCGAGAATTCTCAAGGTTAGTAGTACTTTTATCGTATGAAAAAAGTTGCGCTCGTTACTTTGGGCTGCGCGCGTAACGAAGTCGACTCTGAAGAGGTGGCCGGTCGCCTAGCGGCAGATGGCTGGGAACTTGTTACCGATTCCGCGCAAGCAGATATTGCGGTAGTAAATACCTGCACTTTCGTTGAAAGTGCGAAGAAAGATTCCATCGATGCGCTTTTGGAGGCAGATTCTCTCCGCAAAAGCGGGATCAAGAAGGTTGTAGCCATTGGGTGCATGGCAGAGCGGTATGGGAAGGAACTAGCGGCTTCGCTTCCTGAGGCAGATGCGGTACTTGGCTTCGATCAGTACGAGGCTATTTCGGCCAGGCTCCAAACGATCCTCTCCGGTGGCCATGTCGAGGCGCATCATCCTCAAGATCGCCGGACTTTGTTACCGATTGCACCAGCAGAGCGACAGGTGCTCCGAAATAAATCGGGAGTGGGCGAACGGACGTTACGGAAACGTCTTGAGAAATCACCTGTTGCCCCATTGAAGATCGCCTCGGGTTGCGACCGACGATGTTCATTCTGTGCTATTCCCTATTTTCGTGGTGCTTTTATCTCCCGACCTGCTGATGAGATTTACTCAGAGGCGCTCTGGCTAGCAAATGAGGGAGTGTCAGAACTTTTCTTGGTGAGTGAAAATACCACTTCATACGGTAAAGATTTGGGTGATCTGCAAGCGCTCGAGAAGTTACTTCCAGAGCTTGCACAAATAGATGGTGTCGAGCGAATTCGGACCTCATACTTACAACCAGCAGAGATGCGGCCATCCCTCATCGACGCGATTGTCAGCACTGAAAAAGTCGCTCCTTACTTTGATCTCTCCTTTCAACATGCAAGTGCATCGACTTTGCGGAGCATGCGTCGCTTTGGAGATAAAGATAAATTTCTTGAGTTGATTGGCTCGATTCGAGCGAAATCTCCCCATGCTGGAATTCGCTCCAATTTCATCGTGGGTTTTCCTGGGGAGAGTGAAGTCGATTTCCAGACCTTATTAGATTTCCTCGCACTTGCTCGATTAGATGCGATTGGCATCTTCGGCTATAGCGATGAAGAGGGGACCGAAGCCCAGAAACTTGATGGCCAATTGAGCGCACAGGAGATTCAAGAGCGGGTGGATGTGTGCGCGGCCCTTGCCGACCAAATGATCAGTGAACGCGCAGCGGCGCGCGTTGGCGAAGAGGTGCTCATTCTCATAGAAGATGCGGACGAGTTGGAGGGGCGAGCCGCTCATCAAGGTCCTGAGGTCGATGGCAGTACGCGGATTGTCAAAGGTGAGTCTGACGTCATGATCGGAGAAAAAGTAACGGTAGGAAGTTATATTCGTGGCGAAGTCATCGGATCGGATGGAGCTGATTTACTTGCCCGAACCATTTAAATCAATGCTTAACCTTCCCAACGCACTTACCATCATTCGGATCGCACTTATTCCACTCTGCTTTACCGCCTTAATGTATAAATCTGGCAATGACCCGCAATGGCGCATCATTGCTTGGTGGGGCTTCTTTATTGTGGGCATGACCGACATACTCGATGGGAGATTAGCTAGATCGCGAAAGCAGATTACTGAATTGGGCAAATTCCTCGATCCAGTGGCAGATAAATTGCTGGTTGGCTCGGCGCTTGTGGGACTCTCGCTTTTGGGTGAGTTGCCATGGTGGATCACGGCAGTAATTCTTGGTCGAGAATTAGCGGTAACAGCGCTCAGAATTTTTGTCGTGCGATTGGGAGGGCGCATCATTCCAGCAAGTCGTGGCGGGAAATTGAAAACGCTTACTCAAGGTTTTGCCACCGGTTTTTATGTGTTGCCGTTAATTGCCTCGCTCCATACCGCACGCGATATCTTTATGTATGTAGCGATTGGAATTACCGTCTTTACTGGTTTGGAGTATTTCGTAAAAGCGCTAACTGCTCCCAAATCTGATTCGCAGAGTAGTTCTAGGTAGGTCGAGGAATGAGCGAAATCACGGAAGCCACTGTCTCTGAGATCATTAAATTGTTGCGAACATCGAATCACACTCTCGCAGTCGCAGAATCGATAACGGGTGGAATGCTTGGCGGAGCGATTACATCAGTCGCCGGCTCGTCCGATGTTTTTATCGGTGGGATCGTGGCGTACAACGTGCGGATAAAAAGTGAATTACTTGCCGTTGCTCCTGAATTGATTTCTGCGCATGGCGTAGTAAGTCGGGAAGTCGCAATTGCAATGGCAGCGGGAGTCCAACGGAGGCTCGGAAGCGATTGGGCCATTGCTACAACTGGAGTCGCCGGCCCTGGTCCCAGTAGCGGGGTAGCAGCTGGCACCGTCTGGATCGCAATTGCCGGCCCGGAGGGTGCGACAGCAGAGCCACTGGTGCTTCCTGGCGATCGCGAAGCGGTTCGAATGGCCGCGATTGACCGCGCACTTGGAGCTTTTACCCGTATCCTTAGAGGGTGAGCCAGCCATCTCTTCTCCGCGACCATATCGGCGCTGCGCTTCGTCGTGCGCGTATCGAACAAGGGCAGACGCTACGCCAACTCTCTCGACGCTCGAGCGTATCCCTCGGCTATTTAAGCGAGATTGAGCGCGGACAGAAGGAAGCCTCCTCCGAATTGCTTGCCTCGATTTGCGGTGCGCTAGCGCTCTCCATCCCTAACCTTCTCCTTGAGGTTTCGCGTTCGATGCATCGACAACTCATCGAGAATCATGGTGGGCTTGCCGCTCGTCCAACTCTTGCAATCGTTGCGCTCGACAACACGAGAGCGCAAGATGCCGTCAATATCGAGGACGCAGCCTAAGAGCGTCAATACTGTGCTCGTGCAGAGCAACAGAACTCGTACCGCCCTACTCGATGGAGCACGCTTAGTACTCTCCGAAGTGGGCGTACGTGAGGCAAATATGATCACCATCGCTGATCGCTCTCGAGTTGCTCGAGCGACTTTATATAACCATTTCCGCGATAAAGAAGAGATTCTCCATGCGCTCCTTGACTCTGAAATTGCGCGGATGAGTGAATTAGCAAAGAGCGCATCAAATCGAAGTGAAGTTCTCTTCCTCTTATCTCGAGACATTTTTGATAATGGAGTTTTGCGAAAGGTCGCTGAATTAGAGCCCCATCTGATTGCACGAATGGTCACAATCTCGGAGAGTGAGAAGTGGGGCCAAGTCAGAGAGACTTTGCAATCGGTTCTCTACTGCTCACGTGAGAGTGGCGAGTTGGTGTTGCGATGGTTGCTTTCACAATTCTTTTCGCCCGTCCCTGAGAGCGCGCGCCGCGGCGCGGTAGAGAAGGTCGAAGCAAGCCTCTCGCTATGAAGACTCTGGGAAAGTTCCTTTTCTTTCCGCTCTTGCTCGCACTAGCCACACCGTTACCAACGTTCGCGCAAAGTTCCGAGCGCGTCATCTTTGCTTCTCGCAATATCTATCTTGGCGCCGACGTGGGAGTGGCGATGGCCAAACTCCCTAACTTTCCCGCAGCTGCTCAATTTATGTGGGATCAAGTCCGTGATACTGATTTCTCGCAACGAGCGCCCTTACTTGCGCAAGAGTTGATTGCCACTGGCGCCCAGGTAATTGGCATTCAAGAGGCCACCATCTGGCGCTGTCGCGCCGGAGTTTTTTCGGAGGAAGTTGTGGTCTATGACTTCCTCGCTCAACTGGTTCGAGAACTCAATGCACGGGGAGGAAAGTTTTCAGTTGCGCAAGTTGGAGATAAAGAGGCGGTCAATCCTGGTTTTGAGATTGCACCCATTCCTTATCTGACGATGGTGAGAGATGCGAAAACCTTTCAGCCCTTATTTAGTAAGGATCGGGTTGCCTGCGGTTTCACGATTAGCGACGCGCTCCTTGTTCGTGATGATGTGGAAATCATCGACGTTGGCACTTCGGAGTATTCAGCTAAGTATTCGATCATCCCTACTTTGATGACGATCTATCGCGGATATACCTGGGCTGATTTACGGATAGGTATGAGCACCTTTCGGGCAATTACTACACACCTGGAGTCGCTCTGGGATAGCAATGAAATCCCAAACGCTGCAGAACAAGCAACGGAACTCATCAAAGATCTTCAAGAGGCAAAGATGCCCGTGGTGGTTATGGGAGATTTCAATAGCGATCCACGTGATCCGCGCCCATCAGATGCAGTGTCAATCAATCCTGGAGCGCAACCCTCGGCAAGTGAGAGGTGTGTGGCGCAAGTGAATATGCCAACACCTGCGAATGCAATCGATACCTGCAACGCTTATTGGAAGATGGTTCGAGCAGGATTCACGGAAATCTCCTCTGACGTGATGGATCCAAAAAACTTTACCTGGGGAGCAGATGCCCTTCTTGCCGGTCCTGCACCTGATCGCCTTAAGGCAAGTATTGATATGGGAGGAGATGGAATTTTCACCGACCGCTTGGATTACATCTTTGTGAAGAATGGAGAGAGCGCCTTTAATGGAGCACTTATCGGTAATCAATGGCCAGAAGGTTTAGATACCTGGCGCTGTTCAAGCGATGCACAAATAGCGCTCTCGCAAAGTGGCGCTAATGGATTGGGAAAACGATTGCCGACATCGCGTGAGGGAAGGTGCCTACCTTCAGATCATGCGGGGGTCGCTGGCGCTGCAGAGCTACCTGCCAACGATGGTCGTGACCTGGCGCTACCGGAGCGGACGCGCTCGCCGTTGACCTTCTGGTCGGTGGTGGGTGGGCTTGCCCTGCTTGCTCTCCTCGCTCTCACCTGGCGGGTGCTCCGTCGGATCCGGCGTGTCGAGTAAGGGGTGAATAGCATTCGAACATCTGTTCGGATAGACTATCCCCAGTGGCTAATTCTGTAAGGCTCAATGTCGGTGGTAATCCGTACCTTCGGGAGTGAGACAGATCGATAGAGATTGATATGAAAGGTAGGCGCGAAATGGCACGAGAGGCACGTGAAAGCAAGGAGAGCAGCGAGAAGGCTGGAGACTCCAAGGCAAAGGCCGAGAAGGCAAAGGCGCTAGATACGGCGCTCGCTCAGATTGAACGCCAATATGGCAAGGGCTCCGTCATGCGGATGGGTGAACGTCGCGCCGAGATTACCGAAGTCATCCCGACTGGCTCCATTGCACTTGATATCGCGCTGGGTATCGGTGGACTCCCTCGTGGACGGGTCGTAGAGATCTACGGTCCAGAGTCAAGCGGTAAGACAACTGTGGCTCTTCATGCAATTGCCAATGTCCAACGTGCAGGCGGTATCGCAGCCTTTATCGATGCAGAGCATGCTCTTGATCCCGAGTATGCAAAGAAGCTTGGCGTCGACATCGATGCCCTTCTTGTCTCTCAACCAGATACTGGCGAACAAGCTCTTGAAATCATGGATATGTTAATTCGCTCAGGCGCTATCGATATCGTCGTTATCGATTCAGTTGCCGCTCTTGTTCCGCGTGCGGAAATCGAGGGTGAGATGGGTGATTCACATGTTGGTCTTCAAGCTCGATTGATGTCGCAAGCTCTCCGAAAAATCACTGGCGCCCTTCACAGCTCCAACACCACAGCGATCTTCATTAATCAGCTCCGCGAAAAGATTGGCGTCTTCTTTGGTTCACCAGAGACGACCACGGGCGGTAAAGCGCTCAAGTTCTATGCATCTATCCGTCTTGATGTCCGTCGCATCGAGACTCTTAAAGATGGACAAGAGGCGGTTGGTAACCGTACTCGCGTCAAGATCGTCAAGAACAAGATGGCGCCACCATTTAAGCAAGCAGAGTTCGACATCATCTACGGTGTGGGAATCTCGCGCGAAGGTTCACTCATTGACCTCGGTGTAGAAACCGGAATCGTCAAGAAGAGCGGCGCTTGGATTACCTACGAAGGCGATCAACTCGGACAAGGCAAAGAGAATGCTCGCGCCTTCCTTCGCGACAATCCTGACCTAGCCGATGAGATTGAGAGGAAGATTCGCGCTCAATTCACGATCGGTCAGATTGATCCTGCTCTTGCGGCAGCGGTTGAAGAGGCTGTTTCAAACGCAGATATCGACTTCTAATCCTCGTTACCTATGGATTACGAGCCTGACCCCTACTCGGTCGCGACAAAGATCGCTGTTGATGCGCTCTCACGTCGCGCTCGGAGTAGGGGAGAGCTTGCAGAAATTTTGGCAAAGCGCGGAACCCCTGAGGATGTTGCCGAGCGCCTAATTGATCGATTGGTTACCCAAAAGTTAGTTGATGATCACGCATTTGCGCAGGAGTGGTCTCGGTTGCGCCATCGGAGCAAAGGGCTATCACGTCGAGTGCTCGCGCAAGAACTTCGGAAGAAATCAATTGCTCCTGAAGTGATTGACGAGGTGCTCGGTGAGATTTCTCGTGACGATGAGATCATTGCGGCACGGAATCTCGTTGCCAAGAAATTGCGGAGCCTGAACTGTTTCGATAGCGAAGTTCAATACCGTCGACTTCATTCTTTGCTCGCTCGCAAAGGGTATTCCTCAAACATCATCAGTGAGGCGATTCGCCTTGAGTTGGCTATCGCTTCTTAAATCCTGCTGGACACCTAGGCGCGGTGCCAGAGACCTTCTTTGTTAGCTTTCCCTTTACACATGAAATAGTGATTCGTGGCGCTGCGGCCTTTTTGGGTGCGGCAACTTGGCTTGAGGAAGTTGCGCTGTTTTCTGTTGGCGTTGCTGGCGCAGCTGCTGAACTCTGATTCGTTTGATTAAGTTTGATTTTTAGAGTGGGCGCGGAGAAGGTGAAATTCTTCGCGTCAAGATAGACCCAATCACCTGACGTTTTTAATTCCACTGTCGAAACATTCTCTTTTCCATCGCTTGAGGTAATCGAGATTGAGGCAGATGTCGGCAACTTCTCCATTCCATAGAGACATTTGACTACGGAGGCAGCCATGGAAAGGCCATATGTTCCTAGATTCTTCGCTTCGCTCTTTCCATCGATGTAGGGCCCGTAATGAGGAGCGGCAACGCGATAATCCAGGGTCCCGGTCTCCTTGTTATAGACCGGCGCAGTCGCGGAATACGCGCTGGCATTAGTCGCAACAACTCCCACCACACCTCGACTTGGACAGCGACGTTCCTCGGGGTTGGAAACCAATGCATTGCTCACCGTCCACGTCTGATTGATGGCAAATGCATAATCACCGATGTATGGCGCCCACACGTTGTACGCATCAAGTGCGCCATCTCGACCAGGATCTTCGACCATCATTCCCCCCTTACCTGAAAATATTTGCTCGTAAGGGCGACCAGATTGTTCAGTCGGGAATTTTAACTGCGGAAGTTCAGATTTCTTTAACCACTTTCCTGCAAAAATATTCTCAGAGGCACCGGCCTCAATTGTAATTCGATCGAAAGCACCATTAATAGGGGTAGAAGTAACTGCAGGAGCGGTTAAACGGCCATTAAGCCATCCGGTGATATTTCGAGGAATTTGCAGCACAACTTTGTAGCGAGCATCTGCGGGAAAAGTACGGCGATGCACGCACACGCCTGTGTCATTAGCAAGACATCCACTCTCAGAATTCTCCGGCATGGTTTCTGATGCGCCATTGACCGGATTCTTTTGCATTTTCATTCCGGGCTGCTTTATTAATGCTGAACTCTCGCGGAATATTGGAGTGAGTTCAAAGAAGAATTGGACTAACTCTGGCGTGCCCCAAGTTTGGCCAACTGGACGAGCTGTTGAAATCACTACTCCGCCGGCAAGATAATCATTTTCTGCGCCGCCGCCGTCACCTTCAATTCTCCAAATCCAACTTGCTAATCCCGGTGCAAAACCACGACCAGAATTATCGATTGTTCCCGGGAATTCTTTCTGCTCTTTGGGGAATTTTTGAATGGGCTTGGCGAGAATCTCACTCTTATCGGACTTGATTAAGGTAATTGATTCGACACAGACTCCATTAGTTGTGGCTGCACAATTACCGACTCCACCACTGACGTACAGAGTTGACCAACCCTGCATTGGGCTGCACGTTGCATCGGTGGGATTTGCGCAGAGAGCTTCTTCACGAACGCCACCCCCGAGGTTCTTTTCAGCTTTGATGTAAGGAATAGCTTGAAGACGAAGTGATGAATCCCAGCCGACTCCTACATAGTTGACCTGACTTGGGTTAGGCGAGCCGAGCGCGGGATTTTGAATTTGTGGACTTGAATCCGAGAAGCGATCAACTGAACGACTCTTGGGAAACTTTGAGATAAATCCGGAGCCCCCCATACCTGGCATTGGAGCACCAGGGCCAGGGGTAGGCGGTGTACAGCCTGCAGGTGGTGGATTAGGTGGCGGTGGACAGACTGCCGCTGTTGCGGTGAATACGGGGGCAACGCAGAGGCTAATGAGAAGGAAGAGTGAGGTGAGCGCGCCCCGTATTTTCATAATCCAATTGTGGCACAGGAGAGTTCCTCGCTGAAAGAGCGTGGCCATTACCCTTTTCCTATGGCGAGCATCGCAACGGGTCAACGCACCTATCTGGTGGAGACCCATGGGTGCCAGATGAACGTCCACGACTCCGAACGGATTGGCGGACTACTCGAGGCGCAAGGATATTTGCCAGTTCCTGCTGGGAGCGAACCCGACCTTGTCGTCTTTAATACCTGTGCCGTTCGCGAAAATGCTGACCAAAAACTTTACGGTTCTCTCACTAAATACATCTACACCAAAGAGCAACGGCCCGACTTTCAGATTGCCGTAGGCGGATGCCTTGCCCAAAAAGATAGAGGCGAGATTATCAAGCGCGCACCTTGGGTCGATGTTGTATATGGAACGCACAATGTAGGTGCGCTTCCCATCTTGCTTAAGCGCGCTCAGATTGAAAAAGAGGCTCAAGTTGAGATCAAAGAATCACTGGAGCATTTTCCTTCCACACTGCCAGTCCGGCGCGACTCTGCTTTCTCGGCCTGGGTCTCTATCTCGGTCGGATGTAATAACACCTGCACTTTTTGTATCGTGCCCACGCTGCGCGGAGTCGAAAAAGATCGGCCCACAACAGAGATTCTCGAGGAAATCCGATCACTTGTGGCACAGGGTGTCATCGAAGTGACTCTCTTGGGTCAAAACGTCAACGCTTATGGCGTTGATTTTGGTGATCGACAAGCCTTCGCGAAACTACTTCGTTCATGCGGAGAGATTGAAGGATTGCGTCGAGTTCGATTTATGAGTCCACATCCGCGGGATTTCACAGATGATGTCATCGAGGCGATGGCGCAGACTCCCAATGTGATGCCCCATCTACATATGCCGCTTCAATCTGGATCTAATCGCATCTTGCAAGCAATGCGACGCTCCTACCGTGCCGAGCGATACCTGGGAATCGTCGAACGAGTGCGCGCGATGATTCCCCATGCTGCAATCACAACCGACATCATTGTGGGATTTCCGGGGGAGAGCGATGAGGATTTCCAAGCCACGCTCGATGTGATGGCGCAAGCGCGCTTTACTGCCGCATATACCTTCCAATACTCCAAGCGTCCGGGAACTCCAGCGGCAACGATGCCCGATCAGGTCGACCCTGAAGTGATTGGTTCGCGGTACACCTTTCTTCATCAATTTCAAGAGAAGATTTCTTTTGATGAGAGCCAGAAACTCATTGGCAGTGAAGTGGAAGTACTAATAGGTGATCATGTTGGCCGACGAGATGCCGAAAGAGGTCGGGTTGCCGGACGTTCCGAGGATTTTCATTTAGTGCACCTCAATTATGAGCCTGATAAGAAACCGCAGCCGGGTGATTTAGTCCGTACCGTGATCACAGAAGCGGCCCCTCATCATCTCATCGCCTCTGGTCTACCGATATCCATCGAAAAAACTGCTGGTAGTTATGCAGCAGAGGTTCGTACGCAAGCGATCTCACTCGGCATGCCAACTTTTTCAAACCCTGAACAGACTCGATGACCCTCATCATCATCGGTGGTGCTACGGCAAGTGGCAAGAGCGCTCTAGCCTTGGATGTCGCAGAACGTTTAGGCGCCGAAATTGTCAATGCTGATTCGATGCAACTCTATAAGGGCATGGATATTGGCACCGCAAAGGTGCCGATCAATGAGCGACGAGGAATCGTCCATCACATGCTCGATACCCTCGATATCACCGAGGAGAGTTCCGTTGCTAATTTTCAACGACAAGCAAGAGAAATAATTGATCAATTGTTAGCGAAGGACATTCCAGTCGTAGTGGTTGGTGGAACTGGACTGTACATAAAAGCTCTTGTGGATGAATTGAATTTTCCAGACCGAGATCCAGAGGTGCGCGAACGCCTGTTCGCAGAATCAGAATCTCTCGGTGCACATGCGATGCATCAACGATTAACCACTCTTGATCCAGAGGCAGCAGCGCTGATACCCGAACAGAATCTTCGTCGAGTGATTCGTGCATTAGAGGTGATCGAACTTACCGGTGAGCCTTATGCCGCATCGCTTCCTCGAGATGAACGGAGCTACTACCCGCAGGCGCTCCACTTTGCGATTCGAGCTGAGCGCGAAGTACTCAACGAGAGGATCCACGCTCGAGTGCATACGATGTGGGAGGAAGGTTTCCTCCGTGAAGTCGAAGAGCTTGAAGCGCATGGACTTCGTCAGGGGCGGACCGCTCGAGCAGCGATCGGTTACGCCCAAGTGCTGGCCGCACGCGATGGCCAAATCTCCATGGAGAGCGCCCTTGAGGAGACCATCGTGAGTACCCGCCAATATGCCAGGAGGCAGGGAACCTGGTTCACCAAGGAGCCACGGATCACCTGGCTCGAAGGCACGCGCCCCGCCCTTCTGGAAAGCCTCCTTGCTATTTCTGGAAATTCGTAAGTAACGAATTTATAAAGATACCGACAGATACCCCTTCGCTCCTTGACCCCCTAATTGCAGGTGCGGTTGGGTTGCACCAACCAACCCGGCGCTAATCCGAGATTTTCGGAAACGTTGCCGGTTGTAATGAAAAGGGGTAATTACGTGAAAAGAACAGGATCAAAGAGCGTTCGCGTTCTTGCTGCTGTTGCCGCAATCGTTTCACTCTTTGCACTTCAAACCGTTCCTGCAACCGCAGGCGGCGTTGATTTCCGCAAGGCAGTAAAGAACAGTGGTAAAGGTATAACCATCGGTCTCATCGGTCTCGATGATGCAATTGGATTCGGTAAAGATGTTCACGATTCCATTGCACGTGAGGCAAAGAAGGCCGGCGCCAAGTTGATTTTCTGCGATGGCAAGCTCAAGGCTGACCTCGCACTTGCATGCGCTAAGACCTTCAAATTAAAGAAGGTTAAAGGCTACGCAAGCTTCAATGCGGTCGCTGATGCAGCTCCTGCAATTTGCAAAGCTGGACCACAAGTTCCAGTTATCGCAATTGATATCGAGCAGGATCCATGCCAGTCAGCATTCATGGGAGCCGATAACGCTAACGCCGGTGCAACCACTGGAAAGGCGCTCGGTAACTATTTCAAGAAGAACTTCAACTGCGAATACGATGCCTTCATCTCACTTGAAGATTACGGCGTAGGTATTGCTAACGAACTTCGTATGGGTGGATACCGCTCTGGCTTCGCCAGTGTTTGCGGTGCAATTCCAGCGGACAAGTTGAAGAAGTACGATGCAGGACGTTTGGACAAGGCTCTGGAAGTCATGCCAGCTGCTCTTACTACTCTTCCCAACGCTAAGAAGATCATCGTTGTTGCAATCAACGACCAAGGCATCCAGGGTGCATTCTCCGCAGCCAAGCAAGTTGGCCGCGAGAAGGACATCTTCGCTGGAAGCCAAGGCGCTGAGAAGTCCGTTTGGTGCGATATCAAGACCAATCCAAACTGGATCGGCGCAACTGCATACTTCCCAGAGCGTTATGGCGAGATTGTCGTTCCATATCTCATCGACCTCATCAAGGGCAAGAGAGTTCCTTTCCAGCTCAAGGTCAAGCACGTTGCCATCAACGGAGCTAACATCGAGAAGTACTTCGGAAAGATCTCCTGCTAAGTAATTAGTTGTGAGAGAACTTTCGTAGTTCTACCGTTAGATGAGTGAAATGGAGCGTGCAGAGAATGAGTAGCGAACTCGTATCGTTACAGGGCATCCACAAATCCTTCAGTGGAGTGGAAGTCCTTCACGGAGTCGACCTCACCCTAGGCGCAGGAGAAGTGCTCGCACTTCTTGGCGAAAATGGCGCAGGTAAATCCACTCTCGTGAAGATTCTCGCAGGTGACATCGAACCCACTAGCGGCTCGATAGATATTCAAGGAACCAAGTTGGCGAAGCTTGATGTTTATCAGGCTCGCCAACTTGGCGTCCGAATGATTTTTCAGGAGCTCAACGATGCTCCAGCCCTCACAGTGGCCGAAAATATTTTTCTTGGGCAATGGCCACACTCTGGCCCATTTGTCTCGTGGAACGAGATGGCCGAGAAAGCAGAAGCAGTGCTTGATCGACTCGAGGTAAATATTCCAGTCGATGCAATTGCAGGACAACTTCGTGTTGGTGAGCGACAGCTGCTAGAAATCGCGCGCGCTCTCACACAAGATACAACAGTTTTAGTTCTAGATGAGCCAACAGCGGCGCTCTCAAATGTAGAGGTGGAACGCCTCTTCTCCGTGATGAACCAACTTCGCGAAGAGGGCGTCGGAATGATTTACATAACGCACCGTCTCGATGAAGTGGAACGCGTTGCAGATCGAGTTCAAGTTCTCCGTGACGGATCATCGGTTCTTACCGTTGATGTAAAAAAGACATCTCGAGAGGATTTAGTCGCGGCAATGTTGGGTCATGCTTCAGAGAAGAATATTCGCCCCGAAACGGCGCAGACTGCTGGTGCAGCAGTAAAGGTAACCGGCTTAACAAGTTTTGCTGAATTTCAAAATGTAAGTTTCACCGTTGAAAAAGGTGAGGTGCTTGCCCTCTTTGGAAAGATCGGCTCTGGAACATCAGCGATTTGTGAATCGCTCTTTGGTCTTCGACCAATCACTGCCGGAAAAGTCGAGATCTTTGGTAAGGAGTACAAGACAAAAGGGCCGGCACACTCGGCAGATCAAGGTATTGGCTACCTTCCTGCTGATCGTCAACGCCTAGGTTCCTTTCCCGTTCGTTCGGTCGCAGAGAATTTGGCAGTTCGCTCATGGAAGCGCATGAGCAAATTTGGCTTCGTCAATAGAGCGCTCGAGCATCAGGCATTTACTAAGTGGGCAGAGGCGCTGCGTATTGTCTCGCGCGGTTCCACCCAAACCATTTCTACCCTCTCAGGCGGCAACCAACAAAAAGTCCTCCTTGCACGTTGGTTTGAGGCTGGCGTCAACATCCTGTTGCTTGTCGAGCCAACCCGAGGCGTTGATGTGGGCGCCCGTCGCGATATCTACGAAATTATTCGTAAGCAAGCCAGAGAGAGCGGTATGGCAGTAATCGTGGCTACCTCAGACTATGAAGAGGTCGTTCTTTTAGCCGATCGAGCATTGGTTATGTCTCGCGGAGAAGTTGTTTCAGAACTCACCGGAAATTCCGTTGAGGCCAGTACGTTAATTGCAGCAGCGAGTTAGGAGCAAAGTACCTCATGAGCAAAAGCAAGAGTGATGTCACTGAGTCAGAGGGTAAAGTGCGCCGGCGGATGCCAGATGTCGCACCGCTCCTTGGCTTCCTAATTCTTCTTACGGTTTTCTTCACCGTTACCAGTGAATACTTTTTAGATATTGATAACTTCAAGAACATTTTCGTTGCCTTGGCTGTCACTGGCGTGGTCTGTATCCCGGGAACCATGTTAATGATCGCCGGACACGTGGATCTCTCAGTAGGTTCTTCAGCTGCAGTTTCAGGAATGATTCTTGGAAATGTTGTCAATAGCTATGGCATCTCAGCCGGATTGACCGCTGTCCTCGTATATGGACTTGCCATTGGAATCATCAATGGATTCTTTGTCACCGTCATTGGTGTCAACTCGCTTATTACAACATTAGGAACTATGGCGACGCTTTACGGTGTGGCGCTGCTTATCGGCAATGGCCAAACATTGATGATGAAGAACTTTGAATGGCTTGGAACTGCACAACCTGCAGGCATCCCATTACCAATCATCATCTTCTTCGTGATTGCCGTTGCTGGAATTATCACCTTACGTCGCACACGTTTTGGTCGCTCGCTCTATGCGATCGGTTCAAATCCCAACGCGGCTCGTGTCGTCGGTATTCGAAGCAATCGCATCGTCTTTGTGACCTTCGTACTCTCCGGACTCTCATCAGCGTTAGCCGGTGCAATCCTCTGTTCTCAGCTCTCTGCTGGCGACCCAAATGCTGCGCGAGGTCTGGAGCTCGAAGTCATCACAGCAATCGTTCTTGGCGGAGCGAGCCTGGCGGGTGGCCGAGGAACGATGTGGGGAACAATTATCGGCTTAACCACTATCGGAGTCTTGAATAACGGCCTTATCCTTCTCGACGTGCCAACGTTCTGGCAGCGAGTTGCACAGGGTCTGATGTTGATCTTGGCGGTTTCATTTGATGCTACCCGTGAGCGACTGGCAGCTAAACGAAGGTGACGGCTAAGTCAGATAAGTAGGTAGAAGGGATTCGGTTCACTATGGAGCGTTTGCTTTTTTTCATTTACCTCTTTGAGGGTAAGGAAGCTGAGTACGACAAGCGCCACGACGAGTTGTGGCCAGATATGAAGCAGGCACTTACCGATAGCGGGTGGACCAACTACACGCTCTTCCGTAATGGCACCACGGTGGTTGGCTATTGCGAGGCAGTTCCCGATGTGGCGACTGCTGCGAAGAAAATGGGCGCCACTGAAGTTAACGCGCGTTGGCAAGAATCGTTCAAGGACATCATTCGCAATATCACCGATCGAAACGGTAACCTCCTTACATACCGCGAGATGTGGCACCACGATTAATAAGTAGGACTAATCAATAGATTGGATGAATGATCATGGCGAAGTTACGAGCAGGATTTATCGGAGCAGGTTCCTGGGCAACGATGGCCCACCTCCCAGCAATCTCAAAACGAGATGAAGTAGAGATTGTTGCCATCTGTCGCAAGGGCGATGATTTATTGAAGAAACTCGCCAATCAATATGGCGCGAAGGTTGCCACCGAGGATTATCACGATGTCATCAAGCAAGACCTAGATATCATCGTGGTCTCTTCACCCTCTGGGCTGCATCATGAGCACTCCAAGGCTGCCTTGCTTTCAGGGGCACATGTGCTCTGCGAGAAACCCATGACCATTACCAGCGCTGATGCGTGGGATCTTGTTGACACTGCGAAGAAGGCCGATCGTGAACTTCTTTTAAGTTTTGGTTGGAATTATCAAAAGATGATTCAAGATATGTATCTACAACTCCAAAAGCGCGGTATTGGCAAACTCGAGTCGATGTCGATTCAAATGGCATCACAGACTCGAGAATTGCTCAGCAATACCGGCGCCTATCCCGATGCATCTCCCGAACAGATTCCCGAGCAGAGCACGTGGACCGACCCCAAAGTTTCCGGTGGTGGCTACGGTCAAGCGCAATTAACCCACGCCCTCGGTCTTGCCTTCCGTCTCTATCCAGCGCGTGTAAAAGAGGCGATGGCATTTATGGCCGCCCCGCTCAATGCTCCGGTGGATCTCCACGACGCAGTGATTTATAAGTTCGAGGAGGGTGCGATTGGCACCATGTCTGGAGCTTCGGCACATCTGGGAGCAAATAAGAATATTCACGAAGTTGTCGTCCATGCCGTTGGTAGTGAAGGACAATTTTTGATTGATCTCAATCGCTCCTACGTTTACATCTATTACAACGATGGCACCATCTATCAACCAAATGTGGCACCTGACGCTGGCCACTACATCTTCTTTGGGCCAGCCAATGGACTGGTCGATGTTGCCCTGGGAAAGAAAGAGGCAAATATGGCCCCCGGAGAGCTAGGCGCAATAACTGTCGATGCGCTTGAGCTCGCCTACAAGAGCGCGGCAACTGGAGCTATCGCCAAGCGCTGAGCCTTGCTCAGCCCGTACTATCTGGAGTTAATGAGAACCGCGACTCTTACCTATGGGCATGGCACGGAGAATGATTTTCTCCTCCTTCTCGATGAGGCTGACCAGATTCACATAGCGCCAGAGACAATTGCCCGCTTATGTAATAGAAGCTCTGGAATTGGCGCCGATGGTTTGATTCGCATGGTTCGCAAAAATGAGATCTGGTTTATGGATTATCGCAACAGCGATGGGTCATTGGCAGAGATGTGTGGCAATGGCATTCGGGTGATGGCGCGATATTTAGTCGACCATAAGCTTTTAGCTCCGGGGCTTTTCCCGATTGATACTCGCACGGGAAAGAAGTTCTTAGCCGTTCCCGAAAGAGGCGAGATCTCCGTGAACATGGGGAAGGTCGAAGCGATCCCCAATGAGGTAACCATCATTCAGAACGGACATGAGTGGCAGGCCCTTCATATCGAGGTGGGCAATCCGCATGCTGTCGCATTTGTTCAATCGCTCGATCAAGTGGGATCACTTGCTAATGCTCCGGTGATTTTGCCAGAGGATGCATTTGCTGAAGGGACGAATGTCGAGTTCGTCGAGATTCTCAATGAGAGCGAGGTAAGGATGCGCGTGCACGAGCGCGGTTCGGGGGAGACTCGTTCCTGCGGCACCGGAGTCTGTGCAGTTGCCCTTGCTACAACTCTCCACCGCGGAAAGAGAGTGCCGGCGCGATGGACGGTTCATGTTCCAGGAGGCGCTCTCACAGTGGAAATCGATGGTCATTCAAATGCCGTACTCACTGGTCCTGCGGTTCTACTTAGGGAGCATGAGGTTACCCTTTGAGTTCTGAAAAGCTCTATCAACGTTTGTTGCAGGAGAATGAACAGGCGCGAATTGATTTCGATGCTGGAGAGTTGAGCGACGAACTTTCGGAACGAAAAGCGCTTAAACGTGTAGCGGGCATCTCTACTGAACTTGAAGATATCTCCGAAGCTGAATACCGCTCACTTCGCTTAGAACGAGTGGTGCTCGTGGGAGTGTGGACCGAAGGAACTGCTGAGCATGCCGAGAATTCTCTAAAAGAATTAGCAGCGTTAGCAGAGACGGCAGGTTCACAAGTCCTAGAGGGAATCATTCAGAGGAGGGATAAACCCGATCCGGCAACGTTTATTGGCTCAGGCAAGGTGAGTGAATTAAAAGGAATTGTCTCAGCAACAAAAGCAGACACGGTGATTTGCGATGGTGAATTATCACCAGGCCAACTTAGACAGTTAGAAGATCGTGTGAAGGTAAAAGTGGTCGATAGAACGGCTCTCATTCTCGATATTTTTGCTCAACATGCAAAAAGCCGTGAAGGTAAAGCACAAGTTGAACTTGCACAGATCTCATATCTCTTACCGCGTCTTCGTGGTTGGGGTGAATCGCTTTCGCGCCAGGTTGGTGGTCGTGCAGGCGCTGGCGGAGCTGGGGGAGTAGGTATCGGTGGACGCGGCCCTGGTGAAACGAAGATCGAGATTGACCGTCGTCGAATTCGCGATCGAATGGCGAAGTTGCGGCGAGAGATTGCGGAGATGAAAGTTGCTCGCGATACCAAACGTCAGGAGCGAGTTCGCCATCGGATTCCCTCAGTTGCAATTGCCGGTTACACCAATGCCGGTAAATCATCTCTCCTTAATCGTTTAACAGGCGCTGGTGTCCTTGTTGAGAATGCGCTCTTTGCCACCCTCGATCCCACCACTCGTCGCGTGGAGGGAGGTGATGGTCGCGTCTACACCCTCACTGACACCGTCGGTTTTGTCAGTCACTTGCCACACCAACTTGTTGATGCCTTTAAGTCGACGCTTGAAGAGGTATCTAATGCCGATCTGATTCTCCATCTTGTTGATGGCTCCCATCCAGAACCACTAGAGCAGGTTCGAGCAGTGCATCAGGTCATCGATGAGATCGGCGCTTCGAATATTCCTGAAATTATCGTGATCAATAAAGTAGATATCTCCGATCCACAACGAATCGTGGAGTTGGTTCAACAATTCCCGGGGAGTATCCCAATTTCGGCCCATACTGGTTTTGGAATTACAGAGCTCCGTTCGGCGATAGAAAGATCGCTGCCACATCCAGATGTCGAAGTGCGCGCTGTCATCCCCTACACACGTGGCGATCTACTTCACGAGATCCATGAGCGTGGTGAGATTTTTACCGAAGAACATATGGTGGATGGCACCCATGTTCGCGCCCTCGTGGATGCCCGCCTTGCCTCTGCGTTGGAGCGTTTTAGCGCTTAATTAATTAACGTACTGAACGAAGTACAGCTGTCACTTTCCCCAAAATTTCCGCGTTATCGCCAGGGATGGGGGAGAAGTTGGGATTGGCAGGAAGTAACCAGATCTTGCCATCTCGACGAGAGAAGGTTTTCACTGTTGCTTCGTCATCAATCATTGCCGCGACGATTTCACCTTTTTCGCAGGTTTTCTGCGCGCGAATCACTACATAATCTCCATCGCAAATTGCGGCATCGATCATCGAATCACCAACAACCTTGAGCATGAAGAGTTCACCTTCTCCGACAAGCGATGCTGGAAGTGGGAAGGTCTCTTCAATCGATTGCTCGGCGAGAATTGGACCGCCTGCGGCAATTCGACCAACAAGTGGCACCGCGCGCATCTGATCCATGGGAGCCCCATCAGCATCGCTTGCATTTCCGGCATTGTCAGAGTTGAGTATTTCCAGGGCGCGGCCACGGGTGGGATCGCGACGAATCCACCCCTTCTCTTCGAGGACCTCAAGTTGGTACTTCACACTCGATGGCGAGGCGAGGCCAGCGGCAATCCCAATCTCGCGCATCGTTGGGGGATAGCCCTGAGCATCGAGGGCGCTCTGGATTACCTCCAGAATCTTCATCTGACGAGGGGTGAGCCCTTCCTCATTGGCGGGGCCATCAGGGAGCTCAGTAATGGGGGAGGTAATGGGGGAGGTAATGGGGGAGGCCGTTTTCTTGGTCATGTCCTCAAGGGTAACGGGAAAGGGCGAAATATTCAAACACCTGTTCGAAATTTTCTTGACAAAGGGGGTTAGATGGAGTTAACTTCGAACATCCGTTCTAAATGAGGAGTTTACGATGGCAACTTCCCCTGCCCCCAGCGTCAGCCATATCAGCCATGTCAGCCACGTCGGCCAGACCCGCTTAACAACCCGCGGGCGCCTTCTCCTGTGCGCCTCAGGGCTCGTGGTGGCACTCTCTCTGATCTCTGCTAACACCGCTCTGGGAAGTAATGAGAACGGAGTAGTTCTGGGTGGGACAACAGGGTACGAGAGCATCAGAGTCCTCCCTGGTGAGAGCCTCTGGTCGATAGCCCGCCAGGTTGCCCCAGATTTTGGAGCGAGCACCGGCGATATCGTTGCCATGATTATTGAGATCAATAACCTTCCCTCATCGGAGCTTGAGAGCGGAGCAGAGTTACTCATTCCCGTCCGTTCCTAGCGGAGTGAAAAAAATCTTGCGACACACCGATTCTCCCCTTGCGAACCCTCGACCATTGCTCTACTGTTCCCACTAGATGTAGTAGTAACACCGGTGTAGTTAATCCACAGGTTGTGCCTACTACTCCCCAGGTCCTCCACAGCCTTATCCCCAAGGCAGCGCGATTCTGGCTCTCGTCGAGGACATCTGAGTAGCTATCTGAGTGATTAACCAGTAAGTACCGAGTTTTCATAACCATTTGTGACGTTGTAAGGGGGTGCCAGTGAACTGTCCCTATTGCCGCCAGGCCGATAGCAGGGTCGTCGACTCGCGCCCAATCGACGAGGGCAGCTCCATCCGCCGTCGCCGCGAGTGCGCCACCTGTGGCAAACGCTTTACCACCCAGGAGATGGCGATTCTCTCCGTGATCAAGCGAAGCGGAGCAACTGAGCCCTTCAGCCGCGAAAAGGTCATCGCTGGTGTGCGGAAGGCATGTCAAGGACGCCCGGTCAATGATGATGATCTCGCGCTCTTGGCCCAACGCGTGGAAGAGAATCTTCGCGCGACTGGGCAGGCCGAAATCGAAGCGCAAGAGGTGGGTATGGCAATTCTCGCACCGCTGCGAGAGCTCGACGAAGTTGCATACCTCCGTTATGCATCGGTCTATCGCAACTTCAATTCATTAGATGATTTCGAGGGAGAGATTGCACTTCTTCGCGCATTGCCGTTTGAGAAGAATGACAGTGACAGTGACAGTGAAAGTGAAATCGAGAACTCCAGCGAGAGAGCGCAAGCTGATCGTGAGTTAAGTAAGAGTTAAATCAGAGATAAGAAGAGTTAAAAAAGTAAGACTAGAGGAGAAAGAGGAAAAGGAAATGTCAGAGACAGTCGTAAACCGGGTCGGGAGCAAGCGTGGCGCTGGACTCAAGGTGGAACGTATCTACACCACCGCAGGAGTTCATCCATACGATGAGGTGACCTGGGAGCGACGTGATGTCGTGCAAAATAATTGGAAGACTGGTGAGGTTGTCTTCGAACAACGTGGGGTTGAGTTCCCTGACTTCTGGTCAGTGAACGCGTCAACCATCGTCACCACTAAATACTTCCGTGGCGCAGTCGGTTATGAGAATCGCGAATGGTCACTCAAGCAGGTCATTGATCGCGTAGTACTCACCTACACCAAGGCCGGAAAAGAATTCGGTTATTTCGCTACTGATGCTGAAGCAGAAATTTTTGAGCACGAGCTCACCTGGATGCTCTTGCACCAGGTCTTCTCCTTTAACTCTCCTGTCTGGTTTAACGTTGGCACTGCAGCTCCACAACAGGTAAGTGCCTGCTTCATCCTCTCCGTCGATGACACCATGGATTCGATCCTCAACTGGTACCGCGAAGAGGGCATGATTTTCAAGGGCGGTTCAGGTGCAGGTCTTAACCTCTCCCGCATCCGCTCCTCCAAAGAGCTTCTCAAATCAGGTGGCACCGCATCAGGTCCAGTCTCGTTCATGCGAGGCGCTGATGCCTCAGCAGGAACGATCAAGTCCGGTGGCGCCACTCGTCGCGCCGCGAAGATGGTCGTGCTCGATGTCGACCACCCAGATATCGAGGAGTTCATCGAGACTAAGGTCGGCGAAGAAGAGAAGATTCGCGTCCTCCGCGATGCCGGTTTCGATATGGACCTCGGTGGAAAAGACATCATCTCTGTCCAGTATCAGAATGCAAATAACTCTGTTCGTGTAAGCGATGAATATATGCGCGCATACGAAGAAGGAAAAGAATTCGGCCTTCGCGCTCGTTCAACAGGTGAAATCATCGAGCATGTCAATGCACGATCACTCTTCCGCAAGATGGCAGAGGCAGCATGGGCTTGTGCTGATCCAGGAATTCAATACGACGACACCATCAATGATTGGCATACCAATCCAGAGACAGGTCGAATCAATGCATCCAACCCCTGCTCGGAGTACATGTCTCTTGATAATTCATCGTGCAATCTTGCATCGCTCAACTTGATGAAGTTCCTCAAGGCTGATGGATCATTTGATGCCAAGACCTTCGTGAAGGCAACAGAGATGATTATCACCGCGATGGATATCTCCATCTGCTTCGCAGATTTCCCCACCGAGGCAATTGGCGACACCACCCGTAAGTACCGCCAGCTCGGTATTGGTTTTGCCAATATCGGAGCGCTCTTGATGGCATCAGGTCTGCCATACGACAGCGATGGTGGGCGCGCACTCGCTGGCGCAATCACCTCATTGATGACCGGAACCTCCTATCGTCGCTCCGCAGAGATTGCAGGAATTGTCGGCGCTTACGAGGGTTATGCCCGCAACGCAACAGCGCATACCCGCGTCATGCGTAAGCATGCCGCTGCATCTGTCGCTGCACGCTCGGTAACAACCCTGGATCGTGATGTCTGGACCGAGGCAAATAAGCAATGGGATGAAGGTTTGAAGATTGGTGAGAAGAATGGCTGGCGCAATGCGCAAGCATCCGTTCTCGCGCCAACCGGAACCATTGGCCTCATGATGGATTGCGATACCACTGGTATCGAGCCAGATTTCTCGCTCGTGAAATTTAAGAAACTTGTCGGTGGTGGATCGATGCAAATCGTCAACCAGACAGTTCCTGCTGCCCTTCGCAAACTTGGTTACACCGAAGAGACCGTCGAAGCAATCGTCGAATACATCCAAGCAAATGGCCATGTCATTGATGCTCCAGGGCTCAAGCAAGAGCACTATGACGTATTCGATTGCGCGCTCGGTGCCCGTTCGATTGCGCCAATGGGCCACGTGCGGATGATGGCTGCCTGCCAACCATTCCTCTCTGGTGCAATCTCCAAGACCGTCAACCTTCCAGAGGAAGCAACTGTCGAAGAGGTTGAAGAGGTCTACTACGAAGGATGGAAGCTTGGCCTGAAAGCGCTTGCCGTCTATCGCGATAATTGCAAGGTTGGACAACCGCTCTCCGATGGCAAAGCAAAGAAGAAGGATGAGCCAGTTGTCGAGAGCGCAGCTCCTGCTCGCGCAACACGTAAGCGTCTTCCTAAGTCGCGTCCATCACGAACCACCTCCTTTAACGTCGGTGGCGCAGAGGGATACATGACTGCAGGAGCTTACGAAGATGGCGCTCTTGGTGAAGTCTTCTTAAAGCTCGGCAAGCAGGGTTCAACTCTTGCTGGTGTGATGGATGCCTTCTCGATTGCAGTCTCGATCGGATTGCAATACGGCGTACCGCTCGAGACCTACGTCCAGAAGTTCACCAACTTGCGCTTTGAACCAGCGGGCATGACTGATGATGCAGATATCCGGATGGCGCAATCGATGATGGATTACATCTTCCGTCGCCTTGCTCTTGATTACCTCCCTGCCGATGAGCGAGCAGCGTTGGGAATCTTCTCTGCAGCAGAGCGCGCTCGCGCCCTTGATGCGGGAAGTTACAGCGCACCGGAAGCCGCGCCCGCGATGGATGAGGTTGTGATCGAAACGCCACCTGCTGCTCCAGTAGCACAGGCAACAAAGGCGCAAGATATTGCGATTACGCCAGCGCCAGTTGCACCGGTGCAGATCGGTTCCTCCACTGAGTTGCTCGAGGCGATGATGGGTCGAAGCGCGGATGCTCCAATGTGTATGACCTGCGGAGTGAAGATGCGTGCAGCCGGGGCTTGCTACGTCTGCGAAGGCTGTGGCTCCACTTCGGGATGCAGCTAACAAGTAACACCTAGCCAAATGGCTCAACCTTTCTCGATAGGGGCCGAGAGCGCGCTGATTGATGGCGTGATTACCTCGGCCTCGATTGAGATAACCGACGGCTTCATAACCTCAGTTACTACTTCACCACCATCTTTATTTGGCGATGTCATTCTCGTCGAAGGAGTGCTCTCTCCTGGACTTATCGATTGTCAGATAAACGGAATCGCAGATATCAATTTCTTTGATGCAGATAAAGAGCAGATGGAAGAAGCTCTTGCATCACTTGCTCGCCATGGCGTGACCGCATGTACCCCATCAATGATTTCGGCGCCAATAGGTGAATTGGTTGCAGCGATCAATGGAAGTGATTGCGGTGAAAGTTCTCTTACAGGTTTAGTACGAGCGCGTCACCTTGGATATCACATCGAAGGCCCCTTCCTTTCAGAAGATTTTGCACGTGCACATAACGCGCGCTTCTTCGTCGAACCCACCCGTGAGAATCTTCTCCCTCTTCTTGACACTCATCGAATTGCCATCGTCACTCTCGCTCCTGAGCGTGCTGGCGCGCTCGATGCGATTGCATCGATTCGCGAAGCAGGAGCAATCGCAAGCGTCGGCCACTCAGGTGCAGATTTTCAGCAGATGGTCGATGCAGTTGCTGCCGGATTAAATATGATCACGCACCTATTTAATGGGATGACTAAAGATATTGACCAAGGAATTATTCGAGCAGCGCGCGAATTGGATCAGTTGACGATTGGATTTATTGCAGATGGAATTCATAACGATGGTGATCGGATCCGTTGGGCATTCGAGAATCTGAGCGAACGGATTGCGTTAGTCACTGATTCGTTGAGCAACCGATTGGGAGATGAGGTAGTCACTGCCAGAGCAGATGGCGGTGGATATCGAAGCGATGGCACGCTCGCCGGCTCACGATTGACTCTCGATCAGGTGATTGCCCGCGCGGTAGCCTCAGGTGTTCCGCTTACCCAAGCGCTACTGAGCGCTACTCGTGTCCCAGCGCGCCTGCTTGGGCGAGGCGATCTCGGGGAGATAGCAGTGGGCGCTCGGGCAGACCTGACGCTCTTCACTGAAGGTGGGAGTATTCGTACCTGGGTAGGGGGAGTGGAGGTGACGTGATGAGCATTATGAGTTCAGAGATCAATGAACAGGCAGATGCGCTCTCGGCGACCCTTGCCGCTCTCGAGCGCTCCAGGTTGGAAGTAGAACAGCTTTTTAACGGTGCCCAGAGCGTTCTCTTCATGGCCCGCGGTACAAGCGATCATGTTGCCGATTATGGTCAGTACGTACTTTCGACAAGAGCTGGCGTATTGGCGGCAAGTGGTAGTCCATCACTTGCCACAGCATTCGATGCCAAAGTTAATCTCTCCCATCATGTAGTAATCGGCATTAGCCAATCGGGATCTACTTCGGAGATCGTGGAATCTTTAGCATGGGCTAAGCGGCTAGGCGCGAAGACGGTGGCCCTTACCAATGTGGCAAATAGTCCACTCACTCAAGGAGCAGATCTGACTCTGCTCACCCATGCTGGTGTTGAGCGCGCAGTTCCTGCAACGAAAACTTTCTCAAGCGCCATGGCCGCGATGGCATGGGTGGCCTCATCGCTAAGTTCAGGTTCTCTTGATAGTGAATTGAGCAGATTACCAGATCTGGTACGCGAAGTACTCGCAGCGCCACTTCATCTAGGAGAAATCGAGAGCGCAATTGGGAGCGCACATACCTTGGTGGTTTCGGGAAGAGGTTTTGGACAATCGGTAGCGCGAGAGATAGCTCTGAAGTTGAAGGAGTGCGCGCTCATTAACGCATCAGGTCTCTCCTTTGCCGATCTTCGCCATGGACCAGTTGTAGTTTTTAGCCAAGGATTTCCCCTTATTTCCCTCGGACTTTCAAACACCTCACCGCTTCTGACGGGGCTTCACGATTTGCAACGTGCTGCGCATCAAGCAGGGGCGCCAATCATCAACATCGGTGGCGTAAGTGCTCCAGGAATTCCGGTACATCAGATTCCGCTGCCAGAGCTATCTGATGAGCTCCTCCCAATCCTCCAAGTAATCCCGGGACAGAAGATCGCTGAGCGCATCGCTATCACTCGGGGCTTTAATCCTGATACTCCTCGAGGCTTAAACAAAGTTACCCAAACGGTCTGATTGGTCTGAATCGAGTAACGATGGCAATTGCACTTGGAGTCGATATTGGCGGCACGAAAATCTCTGCGGCCGTGGTTCGCAATGGGCAAATCGTCAAAAAAATTGAGGAACCATTTCGACGCGCGCAGATAATTGAGGATTTAGCCACGGCAATCAAGAGTTTGGATCCGCAGCACGAGAGCGAGAGCGTCGGGATTGCATGCGCTGGGCTCATCGACTCAGAGCGTGGTGTTATTACTTTCGCGGGCAATCTTGATTTCGAAAATTTTCCCTTGCGTGATCTTCTTGCCCCTCAAATCAATCGAGAGATTTCGTTAACTAATGATGCAAGCGCTGCCGGATGGGGAGAATTTCGCCATGGCGCGGGAAAAAGTTTTAGCCATATGGCCCTCCTTGCTGTGGGAACGGGAATTGGTGGCGCACTTATCCTCAATCGCTCACTCATCTTGGGCGCCCATGGATTGGGAGCTGAATTAGGGCACCTCAATGTGCCGGGAGCGAGTGCGAAATGTCCGTGTGGCCTCATGGGATGTGTCGAGGCGGTTGCTAGTGGTCGAGCGATGGAGGCGCGAGCGAAGGCAAGTGGCTTTGCCAGCACCCAAGAGTTGGCCGATGCTGCCCGGGCCGGGCAGCCAAGTGCAACTGCACTCTTTGATCAGATGGGGTGGGCAATCGGTGCAATCTCTGGGAGATTGGCAAATGTAGTCGATCTCGAAGTAATCGTTATTGGCGGTGGCTTTGGCGCCACCTTCGAACTCTGGGAGGGCGGTGCGCTCCGTGGTTTGCGGGAGAACATCGTCGTTCCTGATTTACGGACCATTCCTGAATTCACGCGGGCGCAATTAGGAAATGATGCAGGAGTAATTGGCGTGGCAGATTTTGCCTACGGCAGAGTCTGAATGAGATTGTGAAGATTTGCCCAGTTCTTTCCAAAGGCTGGATGTAGCGCCAGCGAATTAACCAAATCCCGTTCTACCCAGCGTACCTCAATTGATTCTTGATTTGCTGCGATGGGATCACAGTGACTTTTCGCTCGGGCGATGATGGTGTGGTAACACCAAGCTCCATGGTCCTCGGCGCGCTCATCGAGTATCTCAATCTCTTCAGCAGTGATTGCTATCTCCTCGTGCGCCTCGCGGAGCGCTGCTTCGGTGAAGCTCTCATGGGAGTCGCGGGCGCCACCAGGAATACCCCAAGTGTCGCCGTTATGTACCCACGGTGCGCGATGTTGGAGTAAGAGCTGTGAGCCGCGAATCAGAAGCAGACCGGCGGCGCCAAATTTTCCCCAATGTTTTCCGCCGCACGGACATTCCACCCAACCATCACCATCGCGCGTAGCCATGGCCATTGGTACCACAGCGTCGGGGCGATATTCACAGTTTCGAGGATGAGAGTTTGGGCGTTATCACAGTGACCTACTCTCCCCTCGATGAACATCCTGAAAATCCACCAGCTCCACACTCTCCACACTCTCCACACTCTCAAGAATCTCGCTTTCGGATTGGTAGCCCTCACCGTGGTGGGGTGCGCGCAGATCGAGCAAGGAGCAGCACAAGGGCCAACTGGCAGATCAATAACCCCGAGTACTCGCGAGAGTTACCTCATTCCTCCAGAAATTCCTCCCACACTTATTGATTATCTTTTAGAGAATAAAAATCCTGAGAGTGAGATCGTTGCAATCCAGGTAGAGCGCGGTAGTGAGAATCTCTGGACCTTAAGAATTTCAAGTGAAGCACCGCCTAATCGATCAGGTAGTGAACTCCGAAGCTTTCTTCGCAGCGGAGATACCTGGAGCGAAGTATGAAAAAAGCCTTAAAATTATCGGTTTTTTTAATGATTGCGAATGTAACCTCCGCTCCTAGCGCTCAAGCGGCCGACTGTGCGCAGACCTGCGTAGAGGTCCGTCGTGAAGGTGGCGAATTGGTCATCACGGCTCGTCGCGATCCCGTGCGAACCATTCGAAAAGTTCCGAGCGCCACCCCGACTCCTACACCCGTAAGAAGTAGTACCCGAGTCATCAAGCGCGCACCTCGACCCTCGCTTTCGGATCAGATCCGCGAGGTACTTCCTGAGGGGCGATTTGAGGCGTTACCTCGGTATGGAGCGTTGATTAACGAACCACTTTTGATACGCAGTTACGGTTGTTCAGCGTTTGTGAAAACGCTGCCGATTCTTGATACCTCAATCGAATTGCGACTGCATCCGCGGATCGAATGGCTATGGGGGGATGGGCAGCGCGAGTTTTGGGGTGGGAACGCGCTTCGCGGTGCGCATATCTACTCGCGAGCAGGGCGTTACCGGATTCAGATGCGCTGCCATTGGGAAGGTCGCTTTCGCACGCCCCACTCACCATGGGCTCTAATCCCTCATGGAATCACCTCGACCTTTGTCATGGATACCGAGCTCTTTCGAGCACGGGTTTTCTTCACCCAATAACTTCTCCACAAGATTTGGTGGATAAGTAATTTTTACGTCGGAGCCAGCGACCAGGCTCTGCGCTTATGACAACCATCTCTACACCCACCGAACTCATCACCGCCGTTCCTTTCTTACTCAACGCTGCGCCCGAGGAGTGCCTGGTATTTATCGCACTCTCCGAAGGCGCTGTTGCGTTAGCAGTCCAAGCGGAACTTCCGCACGCTCCGGAACTCGATGGGGCAGAGCCATATCTTGCACCCCTTCGTGAATCGGATATTGATCAACTATTAGTTCTGGCCTACCTTCCCTCAGATTTCTCCCGAGAAAAGGGCGATCAGATCTGGGAGCAACTGCAGCGAATCTGCGAAAAAATCGCCCCAGTAAAGGATTTTCTTATCATTCATCAAGGGCAGTGGCGCTCCTTCCTCTGCAAAAACCAAGAGTGCTGCGACCCAGCAGGTGAACCGCTGCCTGATATCGCCTCCAGTGAGTTTGCCGCTGAGCATGTCTTTCAGGGGTTGGTCATGCCGCCACTTACTCCTGCACCGACAGAACCGAGAGATCTTCTTGCTCTGTTAGATCGCGCACGTGCGGAATTTGAACGTTGTGAACCAAGTAACCGTTCCAAGCGTGGCGTGATTGCGCTACTCCGGCTGATTTCACATTTCACTATCAAGCGCGAATTAGAAAATCAGAGCCTTGTTGCCGATGCGTTGATTGCACTTACCGATATTCAAGTGCGCGACTTTGGAATCGGATCTCATGGCGATGAGAATCTCGAATTACATCGGGAGCTTTGGCGAGCGCTTTTGGATTCTGCTCCTGTTGGATATCGAGGGCCAACAGCAACCTTGTTAGCGCTGGTCCGCTACGAAGGTGGAGATATCGAGGGGGCAAAGCGTGCACTGGAACGTGCGCTCACTGATGATCCGCACTACTCACTGGCACACCTTTTGCAGAAGACCTTCGCCGCAGGGTGGCCGCCTGAGGCCTTCACCACCATGCGCCATCAACTCCATCCGAAGTTGGAGGCAGAGCTGCTCGGGTAGCCAGGAAAAACGCCCTCGGATTTTACTTTTTTCAGTCTTTTGCCTATCTTTTCTCTTAGGTCATGAGTTCCAGTTCCAAGCCCCGGCTAACTGGACGGCAACCCTCCACCGCGGTGGGGTGCTCCGGGTGAAGACCAGGTCGCTACGAAAGTCGTAACGACAAGCGCGGGTATCTCACCGATAACTCGGTAATACCCCCTTATAGAAAGTTATGAAGGGATATTTCGTCATGTCAGCTAACTGGTCATTTGATACGCAACAGATCCATGCTGGACAGGTTCCTGATCCCACAACAGGGGCTCGTGCACTTCCGATCTATCAGACAACCGCTTATCAATTCCGCGATACCACCCACGCTGCAAATCTTTTTGGATTAGCAGAGTTGGGAAATATCTACACCCGCATCATGAACCCGACGCAGGACACCGTAGAGCAACGCCTTGCTGCGCTTGAAGGTGGGGTAGCTGCCTTGCTCCTTGCTTCAGGTTCGGCAGCGACCTTCTATGCAGTCGCCAACGTCGCCGAAGCGGGAGATCACGTTGTCTCCTCACCTTCGCTCTACGGCGGTACCTACAACCTCTTTCATTACACCTTGCCGAAGTTCGGTATCGAGGTAACCTTCGTGGAGAACCCGGATGATCCCGAATCATGGAAGAAGGCGATTCGCCCCAATACCAAAGCTTTTTTCGGCGAGACCATCGCTAACCCAAAGAATGACCTTCTCGATATCGCAGCTATTGCGAAGGTTGCTCACGATGCAGGTGTGCCACTGATCGTCGATAACACAGTGGCTACTCCATACTTAATTAAGCCAATCGAACATGGCGCAGATGTGGTCGTCCACTCGGCAACCAAGTTCCTCTCTGGCCATGGCAACTCGGTTGTAGGTGCGATTATCGACTCTGGCAAATTCGATTACGCACAACACCCTGCGCGCTTTAAGAACTTCAACGAACCAGATCCGAGCTATCACGGCCTTGTCTATGCAGTGAATCTCGGAGTCGGTTCGCCCTTTGGCGCCAACCTCTCCTACATCTTCAAGATCCGCCTTACCCTTCTCCGTGATACTGGAGCTGCAGTAAGCCCATTTAATGCATGGTTATTGGCCCTTGGTTTGGAGACCTTGAGCCTTCGCGTCCAACGCCATGTCGAAAATGCGCTCGCCGTCGCTACCTGGCTGGAGAAGCATCCAGCGGTCTCGAAGGTCAATTACGCCAGCCTGCCCTCATCGCCATGGCATGGCTTGGCAAAGAAGTATTCGCCTAAGGGATCAGGTGCGGTCCTCTCCTTCGAACTCAAAGGCGGCATCGATGCCGGCAAGAAGTTCATCGAGGCGCTCCAACTCTTCAGCCACGTTGCCAACATCGGTGATGTTCGCTCACTAGCGATTCACCCAGCATCCACCACCCACTCACAATTAACTCCAGAGGAACAACTCACCGCTGGTGTCACACCTGGTCTAGTTCGCTTAAGTCTTGGTATCGAAGATATCAATGACATTAAGGCGGATCTCGAGACTGGGTTTGCCGCAACAGGGAAGTAGCAATTACTACCGACCTACCCGTCACCGGGGCATGGTTAGAAGATCACGATCCAGGTGAGCGTCGCTTCCTAAAAATTGGCGACCTCACTCTGGAATCGGGTGAAGATCTTCCTGATATCACCATCGCCTATCAGACCTGGGGAACGTTAAATACCGAGAAAAATAACGGTATTTTGATTAACCACGCCCTCACGGGTTGGTCTGATGTGCCCTCATGGTGGCCATCGTTAGTAGGTCCTGGATTACCTTTCGATACCGATAAATATTTCATCGTCTGCCCCAATGTGATTGGTGGCTGTCAAGGATCAACGGGACCTTCGTCGATTGCTCCAGATGGAAAGCGGTGGGGCTCGCGCTTTCCATCGTTAACCATTCGCGACATGGTCGCGGCAGAGAGAGCCTTCACGGAAAAGTTAGGAATTAAAAAATATCTCATCGCAGTCGGTCCATCGTTGGGCGGCATGCGTTCACTCGAATGGGCCATCACTCATCCCGATAAAGTTGGCGCCATCTGCACCATCGGTTCCTCCGCTGTTGCCACGGGTGATCAGATTGGCACGGCGAGCATCCAAATCAGAGCTATCAAAAAAGACCCATTTTTTAAGGGCGGCGACTACTACGAGCAGGAGCGCGGACCGGTTGAGGGGATGGGAATCGCGCGTCGAATCGCGCACCTGACCTATCGCTCTGAGGTCGAGATGGATATGCGCTTTGGTCGCGATATGCAAGGAGATGACACCGGGCGATATGCCGTGGAATCGTATCTAGATCATCAGGCAAATAAACTCGCTAAGCGTTTTGATGCGAACACGTACATCATCCTCACTGAAGCGATGAACTCACATGATGTTGGTCGCGATCGCGGTGGTGTAGAAAAAGCGCTTGCTTCGATTACTGTTCCGGTGATTGTCGTAGCAATCGATACCGATCGATTATTTCCACCCCGTTTGCAACAGGAGATCTCCGATCTCACTCCTACTGCAGAGGCGCCAGATCTCCTCTCCTCACCCTTTGGTCACGATGGCTTCCTCGTTGAGGTCGAGTCGGTGGGGGAGATCATTCGGAGGGCGATTTCGCGGGCGCTGGAGCGCTCGTAAGGCGGGTCAAAACCGCATATTTAGCGCGCTCTAGCCACTCTTGAGTACAATAGGGGAATCCGGGCAGCCGGAGCGCCCAACGAAAACTCTTCACAACACCAAGCGAGGATACACGTGCCTTCTAAAAGCCATGCCGCAAAGGGCAAAAGCGCTGGAAAACCAGCGGCAAAAAGCGCTGTGAAGAAAGCCGTGAAGAAGGCTCCCGCAAAGAAAGCTCCAGCTAAAAAAACACCAGCAAAGAAAGCTCCAGCAAAGAAAGCTCCAGCAAAGAAAGCTCCAGCAAAGAAAGCTCCAGCAAAGAAAGCGCCAGCAGAACGTCCTCGCTTTTTAACGAAGGCAGAGATTGAAGCGCGCAAGGCTGCGCTCGCCGCAGAACTTCAAAAAGAAATTGGAGCAAAGTCCTCACCGAAAAAACCAGAGAAGAGCGAAAAACCTGCTGCTGGAAAATCAGGTGGCAAGGTTGCTAAGGCTCAAGTTGAAGGCGAAGAGGTCGAGTTAGAAGAGGTCGATTTAGAGGATCTCGAATCGCTTGAGAAGGAACTTGTCAGCGACAACCTTGAGGGCGTTGAGAACATCGTCGACGCCGAGCGGAAAGATAAGCCCGCTGAGCCTGAGGATGACCGTGCCGGATTTACCCTCACCGCCTCCGAAGAGGATGATCTGCCTGCTCAGACCGTTGTGACTGCCGGCGCGACCGCCGACCCGGTCAAGGATTACTTGAAGCAGATTGGTCGGGTGCCGCTGCTTAATGCTGAACAAGAGGTTGAGCTTGCAAAACGGGTCGAGGCAGGGCTTTTTGCCGAAGAGACCCTCAACGCTGGTTCCAAATTTGAGAAGAAGTTAAAGCGGGAACTCGACTGGATTGCAGAAGATGGGCGTCGCGCCAAGAACCATCTACTTGAGGCGAATTTACGTCTTGTGGTCTCGCTAGCAAAGCGGTACACCGGTCGCGGAATGCTCTTCCTTGATCTCATTCAAGAGGGAAATCTTGGACTTATTCGTGCGGTGGAAAAGTTCGATTACACCAAGGGGTATAAGTTCTCGACCTATGCAACCTGGTGGATTCGCCAGGCGATTACCCGCGCCATGGCCGACCAGGCCCGCACCATCCGTATCCCGGTCCACATGGTTGAAGTGATCAATAAATTGGCCCGTGTTCAGCGGCAGATGCTCCAGGATCTAGGGCGCGAACCGACGCCTGAGGAGCTGGCAAAAGAGCTCGATATGACCCCGGAAAAAGTCGTTGAAGTTCAGAAATATGGTCGCGAACCAATCTCGCTTCACACCCCACTTGGTGAAGAGGGCGATTCTGAATTCGGCGATTTGATCGAAGATTCTGAAGCAGTTGTTCCTGCAGATGCAGTCTCGTTTACTTTACTTCAAGAACAACTTCATTCCGTTCTCGATACGTTGTCCGAACGTGAAGCAGGAGTTGTTGCGATGCGTTTTGGTTTAACGGATGGACAACCAAAAACTTTGGATGAGATCGGAAAAGTTTATGGAGTTACTCGCGAACGTATTCGTCAGATCGAATCGAAAACGATGTCGAAATTACGCCACCCATCGCGCTCGCAGGTCTTGCGCGATTACCTCGATTAATCGCCCTTAAGGGCGGGCACTCTCAGGCCTATTGGGCGCCACCTGCGCTTTCGTTGGGGTACCCCCACAAGGGTGTCAAGACTCTCGGGATTTGGTGTCCTTTTTGGGCTACTGCTGGCTTAATTAAGGGGCCTCAGCCACCTAGACTTGAGGTCGGTTGTGGAGGCCGATCGTTATGTGTTTGTCAGCATTTTTAGCGACACCTGCGCGCTTTCGCCTACCCAAAAAGTCTCTCGCATCAATAGCAAGCTGGTTAGTTGTTGCTCCATTAATTGCACTTGTCTCCGTAACAACGTCGGCGGCTACGGCGCAAGCGGTTGATTGTGTCGTTGGTTCTAGCGCTGATTGCCCTGGAGCTAGTGCAAAACACATTAAAGATGTTACGGGAACAAATACAGATGGCGTCTACTGGATTACCGTGGGAGGGGTCGCCACTCAGGTTTACTCCATTATGAATTCTGCGATGGATGGTGGCGGGTGGATGCTCGCCATGAAGGGCGCCAACACTGGCGCAACTTTCAATTACAACTCGACGCACTGGACAACGACTTCAACGTTAAACACCACCTACCTTCGACGTAATGACTCTTCATACAATGAAGATGCAAAGTTTTCGGTTTTCAATAGCACCCCCGCTTCAAAAGTCCTTGCGATATTTCCTGATGCGACAGCTGGCGGTGCAATAACGGGTCAAAGTTACGGATTCACCTGGAACGAGACCATGCCTACTCCGGCAAATACACAAAGTTATTCAGGTCGCCCGACTCAAGGTGATTACACAGGAAAAACTTTGCGCGAGCTTTTTGCCGGTGGTGAAAAGATTTACATTCGGGATGCGACAAATGCGAGTCCGTATCGCGCCGCAGGGTCCGGCGTCTTCTCCACCCAGACTGATGTGCGCTTTTTTGGCTTCAATTATTCTGGCGGAAGCTCCAGCAAAGCTCGTTTTGGTTTTGGCTTTAACGAGAATACTAATGGAGCCGCCTACCCAACTGCTGATGAGAATTCGAATGACGTCGAAGGTGGCATTGGTCTGAATAGATCAAATACAAGCGCTGGAGACTTTATTTATTGTTGTCAGAATTCCAGTGGCGTGAACCGCCAAATGAAATTTGAGCTGTATGTGAAGGCATATTCGACGGTTCCCGATGTCCTCGCCCCCTTCTCAGCAACACCGTCAGATGGACAAGTAACGCTTAACTGGGGAGCAGGATCCGCAACAAGCCCGGTAACGGGTTACACAGTTCAGAGCTCGAGTAATGGTGGAAGTAGTTGGAGTACCGCCGTCGCACTTGATTCGACTGCACGTAGTTATACCTACTCAGGACTGACGAATGGCACGACTTATTCCTTCCGCGCCAATGCGGTGAACGCCCTAGGTGCAGGAGCCTTTGCGACCACAACAGCGATTCCCTCACTTCCCCCAGATGCTCCATCAATCAACTCACTAACCGTTCGCCAAGGTGCGCAATGTGCTGCTAACGCATCTCCGAGCACTGGTGTGACTGCAGCAATGGTTGGAAATGATTGCGTAGTTCAGTTTACGAATGTCGGCACAGTAACTTGGACGCCTCCAGCAGGCGTCACTAATGTTCAAGTGTTAGTGGTGGGCGGTGGAGGTGGCGGTGGTTTTGATATAGGCGGTGGAGGTGGCGGTGGAGCTGTCGTTGCGGGCACATTCACCGCACAGGCAACTACTTATTCGGTAACGGTGGGTGGTGGCGGAAACGGGGCGGGCGCGAATCTAAACGGCAACGGCAACAACCATTACTACACAATTGGTAGCAGCAATGGTCAAGATTCGGTAGTGACAGGAACAGGACTTGAACTTCGAGCCAAAGGTGGTGGAGCCGGTGCGTCTTCATACTATGGATACACACCTAATTATGGAGCCGGTTTAGCAGGCGGCAACGGTGGAGGTTCATCTGGTTATTCCGATGGAAATTACAAAAGCGGCGGCACCCAGACTCAATCAACTCTCGGATCGACAAGTGGTTTAACGTCTGTGCTTTCTGGATCAACCGGCTATAACGGTGGTCGTGGGGGACGCCAATACTATTCTGGAGGCGGAGCAGGCGCGGGTGCAAAAGGAACAGATTCACCTACGCGAGCAGACGGAGGGGCGGGATTTTCAAGCGCAATCACAGGTACAAATTTCTATTGGGGCGGCGGTGGAGGTGGAGCTGGTCATTCAATAGCACCTGGAAATGGTGGCGCCGGCGGCGGTGGTGGTGGAGGTGGATATGGCACCGGTGCCGGAACGGGAAATACGCAGGGACTCAATGCTGGTTCTAACGGTCAAAACCGCGCACATGCGCCAGGCGGCAATGGAGGCGTCAGCACTGGCGGTGGTGGTGGTGGTGGGGCGCATTACAACACTGATTCAAAAGGCGGCAATGGCGGTTCCGGAATAGTTGTTCTTCGATACGAAGCGCCCTCTGTCTATGTTGAGGCGAATCTGTCGGCACCCGCATTCAATGGCGGATCCGCGGTAACAAATTACCTTTATCAATATTCAACTGATGGAAGCACGTGGAGCGCTGCCACAAGCTCAGGTTCAGCAGCCACAACTTTTAATCTAATGGGGGTTACGACTGGTTCCTATCGTTATTTCCGAATAGCAGCTAAGAATCCTGCGGGCACAAGCACGTACACGCAATACCCGACATCGCTCTTAGTGGCCGCTGCCCCAACGGCGCCATCAACGCTTGTTGCCACGAGGGGTAATTCCCAAGTTGGACTAACGTGGACCGCGCCATCAGCTATTGGCGGTGCGAATATCACAGATTATGTTGTTGAGTATTCAACAAACAATTCTACGTGGACAGTTTTTGCGGATGGAACTTCCACAACTGCTGCCGCGACAGTAACTGGGTTGACTAATGGCACTCCCTATTACTTCCGAGTCGCCGCTGTAAACATCGCAGGTACAAGTGCATATCTTGCAAGCTCCACTACTACGACGCCAGCAACTACCCCCTCCGCGCCTCAATCTCTCACGGTGAGCTCGGTCGTAACCGAAACACTTACTACGAACGGTTTGGTTGGATACTGGAGTTTTGACGGATCGTCGACGCTCGGAGTCAATAGCGTTGCGGGAAATACAGCGCTTATCTCTGGAGGTTCTCCTGCTTATACGACAAGTGGAAAGTTTGGTGGAGGGTTACTCCTTAACGGGAGCTCATATTTAAGTGGTTCAGTTCTAAATTTGCCGACCGGAAGTTCAAGTTACTCGATTGGCGGGTGGATAAGAAATACAACTCTAGGTACGCAAGGCATCCTTGGTTGGGGAAATTGGGGAACTACCAATCAGACGAACGCATTGCGAACCTCCAATAATTCCATTTACCACTATTGGTGGGGGAACGACGTGAACCCGGCTATGCCATCTGGACAAACGTTGCTCAATACATGGCACCACGTAATTGCAACTTATGATGGGTCGACACGAAAAATATATCTAGATGGTGCGCTGCTTTCTAGCGCAGCGGCGAGTGGTTTGAATGCGCAAAATATGAATTTCCGAATTGGTTCGACTAATAATTCAGAGAACTTCATTGGCACCCTCGACGATATTGTTGTTTATAACCGTGCATTAACTTTGGCTGAGGTTGGCACAGTCATGAATCAAACTGGTGGACAGGTGACACTCACATGGTCTGACATGGCTAACAATTCGCTAAACGGTGGTGCTGCAATTACCAATTACAGCGTTGATTATTCGACAGACAACACCAGTTGGACTAACTCTGCCGCTGGCGCCGCCACTCCCACCTCTGCCACGGTTACTGGTCTTACTTCTGGAGCCAGCTATTACTTCCGAGTTCGAGCAATCAACTCAGTGGGTAATGGTGCATATGCAACTACTGGTCCGCGTGCAATTGCAAACCCGGCAACGCTCACTTATAACGGAAACTCTAATACTTCAGGCACTGTGCCTTCAGATGCCACAGCATACGTCGTGGGTCAGGCAGTGACAGTGCTTGGTAACACGGGAAACTTGAGCCGGACTGGATATACATTCGCAGGATGGACTGACAACAGTTCTGGGACAGGCACTGTTTACACCGCAGGAAATTCGTATTCACTTCCGTCGGCAACTTCCAATCTTTACGCAAAGTGGAATGGAATATCTAATACCGTTGCATACGATGCACAAGGGGGCGCAGCAGTTTCGTCGGTGACTTGGGTTACTGGCGCATCGCTAACTCTTCCCGCAGCACCTACTCGTGCCGGGTATACCTTTAACGGTTGGTACGACGCAGAAAATGGTGGGACTCGGGTCGGCGGCGCAAGCGCCTCTTATAGCCCAGCAAACACGGCGGGTTTCACCCTCTACGCGCAGTGGACTGCTAACACCAACACCGTTGCCTTCGATTCGCGAGGTGGATCCAGCGTTGACTCAAGAAGTTGGATAACTGCCACGACATTGAATCTTCCTCCAGCGCCGACACGTGCCGGCTACACCTTCAATGGTTGGTTTGCAGCTGCATCCGGTGGAAGCCCAGTGGCACCGATGACGACAGCTGCAAATGGATTGTCTTTTGATGGAAGCGGACGCGTTGATGTTCCTCATTCGAACGCATTTAACTTCTCAACGGACATCACGATTGAAGCGTGGATAAAAACGACTTCAAATTCAGAACAGTACATCACCACAAAAAATGAAAATTCATTTTATTTCGGAATTAATCTCGGTGGCGGGGCCGGAAAGGTGTCATTTTGGCTCAATAA
>VGAL01000011.1 GCA_016870715.1 Actinomycetota bacterium
GCTCTACTTTGAAGTATTCGGAAGTGATGGTGCGGTAGTGATGGGTGGTAATGATGCTTTCAATTCTCATAATCAACCCAGCACCCTTGAGATTTACGGCAAGCATGGTAAACGTGTAGAGAAATTTGATGCCTGCGACCCCTATCAATTGATGGCAGATGATTTTTCAAAGAAGATGCGCGGGCGTAGTGACTGCTGGATTATGTCTCTTGATGAGTCGCTGGTCTTTGCGCAATTCTTTGATGCAGTCTTTGCAAAGCTAACAAAGTGATTCACACTCTTCGCGACGGGCGCGCGTTTGATTACATCACCAACGGCGCGAAAAACACCAATGCAATCCTCTTTCATCATGGCACGCCAGGGGGAGTGCACGCTCTGGGCTCCATGGATTGATGAGATTTCAGACCTTTTTGCAGTTGCAGCGAGCAGACCTGGTTATGGACTCAGTGATCGGCGGAAGGGAAGAACGGTCGCTGACGATTTGGACGATCAATCGGGGTTGCTTGATTTCCTGGGGGTAGAGAAATTTATTTCGATTGGGTGGTCTGGGGGAGGACCACATGCAATCAATATGACCCGTCATCCTCGATGCGTTGGCGCGATCACTCTCGCAAGTTGATGAGAATCACGCGAGCTCATTTCGACGTTCGCTGGTGAAGGGTTACTCCGGTTGGCTCGATGATGATTTCATGGTGCCCAAGGCGCATAGCAACTGGCTAGCAAAACATATCCCCACTGCGCAGTTGAATTTTGTTCCAGGTCATGGACATATCTCGCTCGTGGAGGAGTATCGCGGTGAAATTATCAACCGCGCGCGAATGTTGTTAAGCGTTTAGTCTTTTTTGCGCGGCGCGATGATGATCTCCTCTGGAGAAAGACGATGCGCACCAAATTTATTGACGTGAGAATCTTTCGGATAGCCAATCGCTAAACCAGTGAGCAACTTGTAATCCTTTGGTACTTCGAACTCTTTTCTTATGACATCGTCCCAGATGATTACCGCACCCTGAAGGCAGGTACCTAATCCACGAGCATGTGCAGAGAGGATGAGGTTCTGCAACATCAAACCTGCATCATTCGCTGCAAAAATATGCAAACTCCTATGGATATAAATGAAGAGCTCTACCGGTGCGCCAAAGAATTGGTAATTTTTTCCCCACTGCTCATCCCGTGCCTTGCGATTGCCCCGTTCAATTCCAATCCAGGTATACAACTCTCTGCCCACTCGCTCTGCGCGTGGTTTGAGTTCTGCAACATAGGGTCGGGCCATCAATCTATGGCTAGTTGGTAAGCCAGCCCCCGAAAGAAGTAGTCGTAGTTTGGTGAAGATACTTCCATTGCGAAATTGCGAGAGTTTTTTCCATCGAGCGCCAAATTCACTACTAATCCGATCTTTAACATCACCGGTCGCGATACAGACTTTAAATGGCCGAGTATTCGACCAACTTGGCGCGGTGAGGCCATCGGCGATGAGTTCATGGAGAACCTCAGGTGAAATGGGGGTCCGGGAAAATTCGCGAGTTGTTCGTCGCGTATCTAGAAAATGACTGAAATCTTCAATCTTCACTTTTCGAGTCTAGCGCAGGGAGATTTTTCGTTTAGACTCCTTTCGTATGAAGGTTACTGCGAGGCAAAATATTGGTATTGCCTTAACTCTCACCACGCTCTTTTTTCTCGCAGGAGCATCACCTTCCATTGCGGGAGTAGGCGATGTCATACCCGGTCGAACATTTGAACCGCATAATCCGCCCTACTGGCTTGCATGTTCAACGCTTAATCAAACCGATAATTGTGTTGAATCGATTGAACTTTTTGATGAAAAAAATAAAACTTGGATCAAGGGTGTTGAGTTAAAGAATTCTTGGTACAAACAAGGTGCATCACTGCCCCTGCGCGAAGAAGACCCGTCCGGAAAGTTCGTCTGCGGAACCGGTAACACCAGCGAATACGATGTTTGTTATGAATTCCCCGGAGCAGCAATCGACGGTAGTAGTCAGTATGTTGCGGCTATTGTCTATTCGAAAGAGGAGGTACCTGGTTTTCCACGCATCAAGAATTCGTTTGTACCCTTGAATGGGGTCGACCCGCGAAAACCACTCGATTCGCGAACGAGTGGTTGGCAAGTACTGAAACCAGGGACAACGTGGCGGATGACTCTTATCGCCGACAAAGTTGCCAAAGGGGCAGGTCTTGCTTGGGCGTGGATGAAGAATCCCAGCATCGATATAGAAACTGGTAAAGATGGCAAGCAGAGGTTGATTACATCCGGCTCAGTTCAAGAAGTTCATTCCTATCGACACGATGGTCCGTGGGATAAGAATCCTTGCATGCAAGATACAAAGAACGAGCTCGTTGCTAACGACTATCGGGTGGAGTATTCAATCAACATCGATCCCTATGTGGGGGAGTATGCCAATCTGCAAGGTACCCCGCCGGGTGGAATATTTTTGAATTCAAACGGTGGCTGCGCATACGAAGTGAAGTTCGATAGGCAGAACAACAAGATAATCGTCGTGTCTACGGGACCGCATTACGATGTTTTTAAGAATGTCATTGACGGATGGTTCGAGGCGAGTATTCGGGGTGATCTCATCCGAAAGGTTTTCGGTTTAGAACCAAAGACTATGCAAGAGGCGATTGTCGAAGTCACAGATAATGCGGGAAGTCCGAAAGCCGCAACATTTACAACGCAATATAAGAGCGTCACAGATAAAGTTGAGATAAAGGGGTTGGGTTTTACTTTCTCTTCAACAAAGATTGCCATAACACTAAAGAAGCCGGCCGAGGCAGAAACGCCGCCACCCTCAAATAAGTCAGCTAGCAACACATCGGGCTCTAATTCGGCAGATAATTCAATGCCGAATTCAAAACGGAATTCGACTCGTATTTACACCCTCAAAAATGGCGCCACCATCATCGCAAGTCCCGGAGATCTCTTGGTGTTTAAATCAACAGTGAAAGGCCGGTGGCTTGTTGGTGGGGATACTGCTGGACTCATTCAGACTTCGCCATTACCAAAGGGCTTAGGTGTCACGTCAGGAGTTGCTCTGAAGCCAACGACAGCTGGTACCACAACTGTTCCGATCAAAATTGGTGCGAAGGTCTATAAAGTAAAACTCATCGTAAAGTGATGCTCAAACCGTGCTGTGGACGATACTGGGATCGAACCAGTGACCCCTTCCATGTCAAGGAAGTGCGCTACCGCTGCGCCAATCGTCCGGGTTGTGTAGTTGTTTATCGAGGTGGGAACGGGATTTGAACCCGTGTAGCAGGATTTGCAGTCCTGAGCCTCGCCTCTCGGCCATCCCACCAAAGGAGTTCACCTGTTGGTAAACCACTTTCGAGCGGATGACGGGACTCGAACCCGCGACATTCACCTTGGCAAGGTGATGCGCTACCAACTGCGCTACATCCGCATTTATGCAGGGGGAAATCTACCGCAGGGGCAGGGGGTAGGGCGAACCCGTCTCGATTGAGGGGGCGTGGGCTACGGTGGGGAGTATGGAGTTCGGCTTCTATCGAAATGGGCTGTGGGCCCGTGATTTGGTGGAAATTTCCGATGATCCCGCATCTATCGGTGATGGAAATTTTTGGGCCGTTCTCATCACGTACGAAGGGAAGATGACCTTCGCACGTTTTGCAGATGTGGAACGTAATTCCGAAGGTTCATTTTTTGGATTTGCCGATACCCAACCGTGGCAACACCCCACCTCATCCTGGCAGAGCTCGCTCTCTCGCGAGGAATATGTTGAGGCAGTAGCGCAGGTGCGAAGCGCGATTGCGCGCGGAGAGGTCTATCAAATAAATCTCTGTCGCACTCTCACCACATCTACCGAATCCACAAACCTCCTCGGCGTGATGTCGCGCCTGCGCAGAGGCAATCCCGCTCCGTATCTCACTTCGTTAGAACTTCCCGAGATTTCCATAGCGTCGGCATCTCCTGAATTACTACTCAAGCGAGAGGGTTCGTTGATTACCTCAAGCCCGATTAAAGGAACTGCGAAGAACCCTGATGAATTTCTGGAGAAGGATCGCGCCGAAAATGTGATGATTGTTGATCTAGTTCGCCACGACTTTGGTTCGATTTGCACAACAGGTTCAATTCACGTCCCTCGACTACTTGGCGTAGAAGAACATCCAGGTCTAGCTCATCTAGTCTCTGATATTCAAGGAACGCTTCGAAGTGATATCTCCTGGGGTGAGATCTTCTCCGCCATTCTTCCTGCCGGTTCCATCAGTGGCGCACCGAAATCCTCTGCCATCGATTTAATAGCGAAGCTAGAAGAACTAGAGGATGGAGAGCGCGGACCGTACTGCGGAGCGATTGGATGGGTGCACGGAGCGCGAGCCGAGCTAGCAGTGGGCATTCGCACCTTCTGGCTCCAATCTGGAACCCTCAAATTTGGCACCGGCGCTGGCATCACCTGGGGCTCAGATGCAGAATTGGAGTGGGCTGAGACTGAACTTAAGGCCAGTCGTTTACTATCAATTGTTAATCACCGTTAGTTCAGCGCCGGCCCACCTTTAGAGAAAGAGATAGTTCGCAACGATGCTCTGGTTCAATGATCGTTTAGTCGATGAACGGGAGAACTCCTCCCTCATTCCCCTCTCTGATCGCTCCTTTCTTCTTGGTGAAGGGCTCTTTGAAACGATTCTCACAATTAACGCTAAAGCCGTTGCCCTCGATCGACACATTGCACGGATACATAACGGGGCAGCGGTGTTAGGAATTAGCGCTCCAACAGGAGACGCTCTCGCTGTAGCGGTAACGGCTCTCTTGCAGAGCACCTCTGAGATCAGCCTGGGGCGGATGCGCATCACCATCTCAGGTTCTGGTGCGCTTCTTGTCACCCACCAGCCCTATGAGGAGTGGAGCGAACCTGCGAGAATCGTCACCTACCCACATCCCTTCAATGCTAAGTCACCTCTACAGAAGGTGAAATCCACCTCCTACGGCGAATATCTCCTAGCCTTTAAATACGCGCAAGATCGAAATGCAGATGACTCGCTCCTTTTCAACACCGAAGATTCCGTAATGGAGAGCAGCACCGCAAACATCATCGCGCTCATCGGTGGGAAGTGGGTAACCCCGCCGCTATCTGCAGGGCCACTGCCTGGCATCACTCGCGAATTACTCATCGAATGGGGCCACCTGACTGAACGTGAATTGATTTTCGAGGAGATTCAGAGGTGTGAGTCGATAGCGTTAATCTCGAGTTTGCGAAGCGTTCAGCCCATCGGCGAGATAAACGGTCGCAAATACAAGACCGGAGGGAAGGTGGAGGAAATCTCCACTTTATATAAAAGGTCTCTGGCCGGTAATCTAAACCCGTGATCAAGCGATTCCGAGCGAAAGCGAAAACCACTCCAGCAGGGGAGTTGGCGTGGCGAATCGGCGTCGCCGTACTTGGAGGGACCATCACAGCCCTCGGTGCGGTCTTTCTCATCACTCCAGGTCCTGGTTGGTTAATCATCTTCGCCGGACTTGGAATCCTCGCCTCTGAATTTGCGTGGGCTGAGCGTGCGCTCATTAAGACGAAGGTGGTTGCATTGCGAGCGGCCCAAAAAGCCTTACCACCAGGAAAGCGCCGACTCTATATTTCCCTCGCAGTCGCGCTACTCATTCTCATTGTTCTTGCGCTCCTAGCCATCCGCCGCAATTTCGCCTAGATAAGAGCTGCTCGCGATAGGCTTTCGAATTATGGCTCCTGTTGCAATCACGCTCAATGGCGCGCACTCTACGGTGACAATAGAGAAGTACACCGGCGAACTTTTCAAGGACCGCCCCGAGGTAATTGCCCTTCGAATCAACGGTGAACTCCGCGATCTTAATACCGAGTTAAAAGATGGTGATGTTGTCGAGACGATAGCAATCTCCTCACCCGATGGTTTAGCAATCTTGCGCCACTCCAGCGCACACGTCTTAGCGCAAGCTGTTCAGACGCTATTTCCTGGCACGCGCCTTGGAATAGGACCACCGATAAAAGATGGGTTCTATTACGACTTCGATTCGGCTAAGCCTTTTACACCTGAGGACTTGCTCTCGCTCGAAAAAGAGATGAATAAGATCATCAAGGGCAATCAACGTTTTCGTCGTCGCGTAGTAACTGAACAAGAGGCTCTGTCAGAGTTGTCGCACGAACCATTTAAATGTGAACTCATCGGAATCAAATCTCAAGCGAATGATGAATCTGCCGTCGAAGTTGGCGCTGGTGAATTGACTATCTATGACAACCTCAACCGAGATGGCGAGATTGCCTGGAAAGATCTTTGTCGGGGGCCTCATATTCCCACTACAAAGTTAATTCCTGCCGTAAAACTCATGCGCTCATCAGGGGCATACTGGCGAGGTTCAGAGAAGAATCCGATGTTGCAACGAATCTACGGAACAACTTGGCCTAGCCAGGAAGAATTAGATTCCTACCTCAACTTCCTAGAAGAGGCTGAAAAACGTGATCATCGACGATTGGGCTCTGAACTTGATCTTTTCTCCTTCCCTGAGGAGATCGGTTCCGGTCTTGCAGTCTTCCACCCCAAAGGTGGAATCATCCGCCGGGCAATGGAGGATTATTCGCGCAAGCGACACGAGGAAGAGGATTATCAATTCGTCTATTCGCCTCACCTGACGAAATCAGCGCTATTTGAAACTTCAGGACACCTTGAGTGGTATGCCGAAGGAATGTATCCACCGATGGCCCTTGATGAAGAGCGCAATAGCGATGGAAGCATCAAGAGGGCAGGCGCCTCCTATTACATGAAGCCGATGAATTGCCCTTTCCATAATTTGATTTATAGATCGCGTGGACGCTCATATCGGGAACTTCCATTACGCCTCTTCGAATTTGGAACTGTCTATCGTTACGAAAAATCTGGAGTGATCCAAGGATTAACTCGTGCTCGTGGTTTTACACAGGACGATGCACACATTTATTGCACGCCCGAACAGATGCCCGAAGAACTTGACAATCTGCTGACCTTTGTTCTCAACTTACTTCGTGACTATGGACTTAATGACTTCTATCTCGAGCTCTCCACTCGCAGCGACGAAAAGTATGTGGGAGAGGATCATGATTGGGCGGTGGCAACCGAACGACTTCGCGAAGCGGCGCAGCGCCAGAATCTTGAATTGATTCTCGATGAGGGGGGAGCGGCGTTCTACGGGCCGAAGATTTCTGTACAAGCAAAGGATGCCATCGGTCGCACATGGCAAATGTCGACGATTCAGGTCGATTTCCAACTTCCTACCCGCTTTGATCTCGAATATGTTGCATCCGACGGTTCACGCGCACGACCGGTCATGATCCATCGCGCTCTTTTCGGTTCCATTGAGAGATTCTTTGGAGTTCTCACTGAGCACTATGCCGGTGCATTTCCACCATGGCTTGCTCCGATTCAAGTCCGCGCAATTCCTGTAGCGGACGCTTTCTTGCCATACTTGAATGAGATTGCTTCGACCATGCGTCGCTCTGGGATTCGCATTGACGTCGACGCAAGTGACGATCGAATGCAGAAGAAGATTCGCAATGCACAGATGGAGAAGATTCCATTTATGATCATCGCTGGTGAAGTTGACCAACAGGCCCAGGCGATTTCTATTCGCTATCGAAATGGCGAACAGAAGAATGGCATCCCAATTGCAGAAGCGATAGCCGAGATTCAGAACGCAATCGACACTCGAATACAGGTATAGCGTGAGTGGAATATCTGATCACTGGGAGCGAATCTGGTCGCCCTATCGCAAGGAGTACAACGAGCTGCTGGCCGGCGGCGAAATGAAGTGCCCGTTCTGTCACATCCCTTCACTATCAGATGAAGAATCTCTGATCCTTGCTCGAGGAGAATTTACCTACGTTGTTCTTAATCGCTATCCCTATAACCCGGGCCACCTTCTTATATGCACCTATCGCCACATCGGGGAGTACTTAGATCTCAATGCCGGTGAATTAAATGAAATCTCATCTTTTACTAAAGATGCAATCAGGGCGCTGCGGGGAATAAGTTCGAACGTCAACTTCAATATCGGTATTAATTTGGGAAGAATTGCAGGTGCGGGAATACCGGAACACTTCCATCAACATATTGTTCCACGTTGGCAAGGAGATTCGAATTTCATGCCGGTAATTGGTGGAACCAAAGTGCTTTCGCAGATGTTGGACGAGACGAGAGAAATTCTCGTAAATCTCTGGCCGAAGTAATTCTAAAGCTTTTTATCTCTCTAGAATTTCATTGAGATAAGTGGAAAGTTCCACCTCACCCAAATGCAAAGTATGTGAAAAAGGGATGATGGGAACGAATAGACCTGTGGCAAATCGTGAATCATCCAGATCCGCAATCGCCTCAAGGTACTCCTCGCTAAATTCCTGGACTAATGCCCGATGATCTTCATCGCTTGGCTTAATCACTAAAGTTCCCGATGAGTAATCGCGAATAGTCAAATTCTCAAGATCAATCAATGCGCATGGCTTGCCCTCGTCATCGTGGAGTACCAAATACGGGGTTACCCCCTCGCCAAACATTCGGCGGGCTATAAGTACCGCCTCATCGAAATCGGCCTCCGGTTCATCAATCTTGGTAACCAGAATCATTCGAGGAACTTGGAACTCGGCAATCTCTTCCCATGCCTTTATTAACGTATTTGGGGCGCCCTCATGCGCACTTATCGCAAGAACCACCGCTGCGAATTCGGCGAATTCATAGGAGAGGTTCTCATCGAAGGCGATGGAGGTGGCGAAAGCATCAGGTATGGCGGCAGCCACCCCTTCGAGATTTGCGGAGCGGTGGCCAATAACCGCAATACGCGTACCGCTTAATGGCGAACCCACGTAGAGAGCCTACGATGTAACCATCATGATTAGCTCCTTCTTGCGCGCCCCGGTCACTCGTGTTGTAGAGCCGACTGCCCGCGCGCTGACAAAGCGCAAGGTCACACCCAATCAAGTGACTCTTGTAGGAGCGATTGGCACATGTGCTACCTCACTTATTTTCTTTACTCGTGGAGAGCTCTTTGTGGGAACCATTGCAATGTTGATATTCATCTTCAGTGATCTGGTCGATGGAACTATGGCGAGATTAAGTGGTGCATCTTCGAAATTCGGAGCCTTCTTAGATTCCACTTCCGATCGGGTCGTCGATGCGACCCTTATCGGAAGCATCACGTACTACCTCTTCACCATCGATGATTCACTTCAGATCGTGGCGTGGTTTGCCCTTACTGGCGGTTTCTTGGTCTCTTATGTGAAGGCTCGAGCAGAGGCTTCTGGTTTCACCTGTGAAGGAGGTTTTGCTGAACGCCCAGAGCGGACCATCATCCTTCTTGTTTCAACTGGCTTTGCTGGTCTAGGGGTTGGCTACATCCTCGCCGCAGGAATCTGGCTCATCGCTATCACATCTTTCCTTACAGTGGGTTTTCGAGTGATTCAAGTGTGGCGACAACGATGATTGAACATTTGAGTAGCTTCGCTTATTTATTCGGTTGGAAAATTGTTCGAACACTTCCTGAACGATTTGTATATCAACTTTTTCAATTAATAGCAGATAGATCATCTCGAAAAGAGGGAAAGTCCTACCAACGGTTACGTGAGAATCTTCGCCGAGTCCAACCCCATCTCTCAGAGAGCGAGCTACGTCAACTTTCAACGATTGGAATGCGAAGTTACTTGCGCTATTGGTGCGATGCATTTCGCTTACCCTCTTGGAGCCACGACCGGCTCACCCGAACAGTCTCCACAGAAGGTGAAGAATTGTTTCGAGCGTGTGTGGCGGAAAAGAGAGGGGTGGTGGTATCCCTCCCACATTCAGGAAATTGGGATCACGCAGGAGCATATTTCTCGGCAACTGGGATTCCAATTATTAGCGTTGCAGAGAAACTGAAACCTGAGCGCGTTTTCCAAGCCTTTCTCAAATTTCGCGAACGAATTGGGATGCGAATCTATTCAGCTGCGGAGAATGTAATTCCTGCCCTTCATGCTCATCTGGCTAAAGGGGAGGTCGTAGCACTTGTTGCAGACCGAGATCTCTCAAAGAGTGGCATCGAAGTCCGTTTCTTTGATGGCGTGGCCAAAATGCCTAGTGGCCCTGCATTACTAGCACTGCGAAGCAACTCCTACCTCATTGTGGCTCACGTGACGTATACGAAAAAAGGAATACACATTAAATTTTCGGAACCATTGACTTCGAATGCGGTAGGTGAACAGGAGCAGATAAAAGATCTGATTCAGCAGAGTGCACGATTATTTGAAGAGGGCATCACCCGCACTCCGCAGGACTGGCATATGTTGCAGAAAATATGGATTGCCTGATGATGGCCCCACAGAACCGAAAATTGCGGATAGGAATGGTCTCTCCTTATGGTTGGGATTTGCCAGGTGGGGTGCAAGCACACATTCAAGATCTAGCTCTCTATTGCATGGAGAAGGGTCACGAAGTCTCGGTCTTAGCTCCAGTCATGGATGATGATCATCTGCCTTCATGGGTACAGAGTTCGGGGCGTCCAGTTTCGATTCCTTACAACGGTGCCGTTGCGCGGGTAGCGTTCGGACCAGTGGCTAATCGAAGGGTGCGTAAGTGGATACAAGAGGGAGATTTTGATCTTCTTCATCTCCATGAACCTGCAATTCCCTCCCTCTCGCTCCTGGCCTGCTGGGCGGCCGAAGGACCACTTGTAGGAACCTTTCACGTTTCAGCGCCGAAGCAACGAGCCATCTATGCGGTAGGTCCAATTCTGGAACCGGCAATCGAGAAATTGCACGCGCGTATCGCAGTTAGTCAGACTGCACGTGGAACTTTGACTGAACATCTTGAAACAGATGCTGTAGTGATCCCTAATGGAATCAATGTGGATGCTTTTGCAAATGGTGGTATCACTGAAGAGTTTGGTAATCGAGCGATTGGATTTGTTGGTCGATTTGATGAACCACGCAAGGGGCTCGCCATCCTCTTGGATAGCTGTGAACGACTGGTTGAACAAGGAGTTGAATTCTGCCTGGTCGTCGCAGGACCTGGTGACTCAAGTAGCTTCCTCGAAGGAATGTCGGCGAGATTGCGAGAGCGAACGCACTTCTTGGGTCGCGTTACTGACGCTAGAAAACGAGAGATTCTTCGGTCGGTCGCGTTGTACGTGGCCCCAAACACTGGAGGAGAGAGCTTTGGCATCATTCTTGCTGAAGCGCTCGCAGCGGGAGCGCCAGTGATTGCAAGTGACCTTCCAGCATTTCGAGATGTTTTGGAGGATGGCCGCGCTGGAGTTCTCTTTCCTAACGAGGATTCCCAGCGGTTAGCCGAGATAATCGAAAAGGTTCTTAACGATAACGAACGAAGAAGCTTACTGAAAGAGATCGGACGCGAGCGTGCGAGAGATTTCGATTGGTCGGTTGTTGGCGAATCTATTTTTGATGTCTACCGACTTGTGAGCGCAACGGGGGAGAAAGTGCGTTTGGGAAGTGAACTTCGATTCAATCGCGTGGGTAGAAATCCATGAGCGCGCTCTTATTTGTCTTGTTGATCGTGATGCTGGTGATGGTTTGGTATCTATCCTTTACCGCAACTCGACTCGATCGACTTCATCATCGAGTAGAGACTTCATGGGGTAATCTTGACGCAGCCTTAAAGACGCGATCAGCGCTTGCTCTGGAAATTGCTCGCTCAAATCTCGTAGATCCTGCAACATCAATGTTGCTTTTAGCTGCAGCGCATGTCGCCGTGGTTGCAGAGCAATCCGAGCGAGCTGATGCAGAAGAAGAGCTATCCCAACTCCTACTCTCACTCTTAGAGGAAAAAGCATTGGATTCTGATGGAGAAATATTTCGCGAGTTAAACTCGGCACGAGACCGACTCCGTATTGCAATCACTCTCCATTTAGAGGCGGTCTCTCGAACTCAAGCGCAACGCAAGCGCCCCATAGTTCGAATATTCCGACTCGCAGGGCGTGCACCGCTACCGGTCAAATATCCATTTGAAGAGATCCAGGTGTGAGATGAATCGGAGAGAAAAGTTAGGTCTGACTTTGATGCTCGCTCTAACGCTTACTTCATGTTCTGTTATAGATAACGTGCGGGACTCCAAGAAAAGTTGGATACCTCCCGCCCCGACGCCTACATTCACCTATAACTCACTAAGCGGTCGGATTGGGAATGACAATCGCGTAATCGCAGTGAAAATCGATGATACGAAACAAGCAAGACCGCAGATAGGGCTGACAGAGGCCGATGTTGTTTACGTGGAGCAGGTAGAGGGAGGAGTAACTCGTTTGGCCGCGATTTATAGCTCTCGACTCCCGGCGCAAATTGGCCCCATTCGAAGCGCGCGCATCAGTGATATGGAACTGCTTGAACAATATGGAAAAGTCGCATTTGCTTTTTCTGGTGCACAGAGCAAATTGCGTCCGCTGATCAATAGTGCAAATTTTTTTAATGTTGGAGCAGAGCGCGAGGGAATTGCTGTTTATTCTCGTGATAAGGATCGGCGCGCCCCGTGGAACATGATCCTCAATACCCGGGAACTTCTCACAAGAATAGATAAACGTAATCTCGATGTGGCACTTGCGAGCAATCGAGGTTGGAACTTTTCGAAAAAATCAGAGCAAGGCAGAGAGATAATCTCCGCTCAGATGCGATGGCCTGCAACCAGATACGAGATTTCGTGGTCCGAAGAGTACTCGGGATGGTTAATCACTCATGATGGAACAGGCAAGGATGATGCGCGAGGGGTGCCAATTGTTGCCAGCACATTCATCGCGCAGGTAGTGAGCATTAGTGATTCAGAGTACGGAGATAAATTCGGTGAACGAACACCCTTGGTGACAACGGTAGGAGCGGGCAAGGCCTTTATCTTCCGCGATGGACGAGTGATTATCGGCAGATGGAACCGGCCTACCGCCCAAGATGGCACCACCTTTACCACTGAACAAGGGGAGGAAATCACCTTCGCTCGCGGCCAGATTTGGTTCGCTTTAGTCGCCCAAGAGCCGAAAATTACCTATCCAGTAGAGCCCGAACTCTCTGGGAGCGCCTCGCCAACTCCTTCGAAGTAGACTACAACCCTACCTTTGTGAAGAAAGAAAAGTTGGGGAGTGCGATGAGCGAAGTAACTGGCACCTCGCGGGTCAAGCGCGGCATGGCAGAGATGCTCAAAGGCGGCGTCATTATGGACGTGGTCAATGCCGAACAGGCGAAGATTGCCGAAGATGCGGGAGCAGTAGCAGTGATGGCTCTCGAGCGCGTACCTGCTGATATCAGGGCTCAAGGTGGCGTAGCGAGAATGTCTGATCCTTCGATGATTGAAGAGATTCAGCGTGCGGTCTCGATACCTGTTATGGCTAAGGCGCGCATCGGGCATTTTGCCGAGGCGCAGATTCTTCAAGTACTTGGCGTCGATTACATTGATGAGTCAGAAGTTCTCACGCCCGCCGACTATGAGAATCACATCGACAAGTGGAACTTCACCGTGCCATTTGTCTGTGGCGCAACAAATCTTGGCGAAGCGCTCCGTCGTATTAACGAGGGCGCTGCGATGATCCGTTCCAAGGGCGAAGCAGGCACAGGCGATGTTTCGAACGCGACAACCCATATCCGAAAGATCACGGGTGAGATTCGACGGTTGACCTCAATGCGGGAGGATGAACTCTATGTTGCGGCGAAAGAGTTGCAAGCCCCTTACGCGCTCGTAAAAGAGGTAGCTGAAACCGGGAAACTTCCAGTCGTACTTTTCACCGCAGGGGGTATCGCAACACCAGCAGATGCATCGATGATGATGCAACTGGGTGCAGATGGCGTCTTTATCGGTTCAGGAATTTTCAAGTCAGGTAATCCTGCAGAGCGCGCCTCCGCATGCGTGAAAGCCACTACTTTTTTTGATGATCCGAAGGTGGTTGCGCAAGTTTCACGCGGACTAGGCGATGCGATGGTGGGAATCAACGTCTCTGACATCCCCGTACCACATCGTCTCGCAGAACGCGGTTGGTGAAAAAGAGGGTTGGAGTACTCGCGCTTCAAGGTGATGTGCGCGAGCACTCTCGAGCGATTCAACAATCTGGGGCGGTCTCTGTTTCAGTAAAGAGACAAGAGGATTTGGCAAGCATCGATGCGCTAATTATCCCCGGTGGCGAATCAACCACAATCGGAAAACTCCTGCGAATCTTTGAACTACTAGATCCTTTGAAGAAATCAATTTCAGAGGGTTTACCAGTTTTTGGAACATGTGCGGGAATGATTTTGCTAGCTAAGGATGTGATTGATGGCAGTCACGGCCAAGAAACCATTGGAACTATGGACATCACGGTGCGAAGGAATGCATTTGGTCGACAGGTAGATTCATTCGAGAAATCCCTTGACCTCTCAAATATCGGCGCTGGATCTCTCACCGCAGTGTTTATCAGAGCTCCGTGGATCGAAAAACAAGGTTCGAATGTGCAGGCTCTTGCCTCGGTAGAAAGCGGTAATGAATCCCACCGAGAGTCTCATGTAGTTCTGGCTCGCCAAGATAGGCAATTGGCTGCCTCATTCCATCCAGAAATCCTTGAGGGCCAGCGCTATGAAGTACATGAGTATTTCATTCGCGAAGTCGCGAGTTAGACTCGAGTTAGACTCGAGTTAGACTAAAGTCCGGTCCGTTAATAGGTAAGCAAAGTAGGTAACCACGATGTCAGGTCACTCCAAATGGGCAACGACCAAACATAAGAAGGCAATTCTCGATTCCCGCCGAGCAAAGACCTTTGCCAAATTAATCAAAGCAATCGAAGTTGCTGCCCGAACGGGAGGACCTGATCCTGCGGGCAATCCCACCCTCTTCGATGCGTTAGCAAAAGCGCGGAAGAGTTCTGTCCCCTCCGATAACATCGATCGTGCGGTCAAACGTGGCGCCGGATTGGAGTCGGGCGGTGCGAATTGGGAAACGATTATGTATGAAGGCTATGGACCTAATGGCGTCGCACTTCTCATCGAATGCCTCTCTGATAATCGCAATCGCGCTGCTGGCGAAGTAAGGCTTGCCGTCACCCGGAATGGTGGAACGATGGCAGATCCTGGTTCGGTCTCCTATCTATTCGCGCGAAGAGGCGTGATAATCGTAAAGAAAAATTTGAATGTCACAGAAGAGTCTTTGATGAATGTCGTAATTGATGCTGGGGCAGAAGAGATCAATGACCTGGGCGAGAATTTTGAGATTGTTTCTGTTCCTTCGGAGATGACTTCGGTGCGCAAAGCCCTCGATAGCTCGGGAATTGAATATGACTCTGCTGATACGCCATTCCTGCCCACGGTTTCGGTCCCGCTTGATAATGAGGGAGCAGCTAAAGTCTTCAAGCTGATAGAAGCGATTGAAGATTGCGACGACGTACAGAATGTCTACGCAAACTTCGACATTTCTGACGAAGTGATGGCTACTCTGTAGCAATGAAGGTGTTGGGAATTGACCCAGGTCTTACCCGCTGCGGCGTGGGCGTTCTCTCGGGCCTTCCTGGCAGACCACTCGCACTCATCGAGGTGGGAGTCATCCGTACCCCCGCAACCACGCCATTGGCAGAACGCCTTCATCAGGTAAATATTGGATTGACTGAGTGGATCGATAGGCATGCGCCCGATGAAATTTCAGTAGAGCGAGTCTTTGCTCAAGCTAACCGTCGATCTGCGATGGAGACTGCACAAGCGGCCGGGTTGGCTCTGACTCTCGCTGCATCGCGGAACATTCCCGTCACCTTGCACACTCCTAGCGAAGTGAAAGCGGCAGTCACCGGTTCGGGTCGGGCTGACAAAGCTCAAGTAGGCGAGATGGTCCGCCGACTTCTTGGGTTGAAAGCAATTCCCGAGCCAGCTGATGCTGCTGATGCATTAGCACTGGCGATCTGTCATATATATCAGAGCCCAATCGCTTCGAAAATAAAACTAGAGAAACTGGCGAAGAAGTGATTGCAACGCTGAGAGGAAAGGTTCTCTCCTCCACCGATACCGGCCTTGTAATTGATGTCAGCGGCGTGGGGTTCTCGATCAACACAACCCCAAGCGTCCGTTTATCCAAAGAGCTAGGTAACGAGATTTTCCTCCACACCTCCTTGATTGTCCGTGAGGATGGATTCACTCTCTTTGGTTACCAGAGTTCGGCAGAGCGGGATCTCTTTCAACTCCTTCAAACTGTTTCCGGTATTGGACCAAAGGTTTCCCATGCAATTTTGAGCACACTGACTATTGCGGAGATTGTTCGTGCAATTACAGCAGGAGAGAGTAAATCGCTGGAGCAGGTATCAGGGTTAGGAAAAAAGGGTGCGCAACGCATCATCTTAGAATTAAAAGAGAAGGTCGCTCATTTCGGTAACAGCACAGTGAAGGATAAAACGCAGGTGAGCGCTGATGGATTATCACTCGCCCAGGCGCTCTCTGGGTTGGGCTTTAACTCGCGCGAGATCGAACATGCACTGGATATCGTGAAGAATTCCCGAGCGCATTCAATGGAAGAGCAACTGAAGATTGCCTTAGCAGCTCTTCATAGTGGTAGTCCTCGTGGCTGACGAGATGATCCTTTCACCACACTCCGAAGGTGAAGAAGGCGCAGAGGGAGCGTTACGCCCGAAAAGGCTTGCAGAATTCATCGGTCAGCAACGAATAAAAGATCAACTTAATCTTGTTGTATCCGCATCGAAGAAGCGCGGGCACATAACCGACCACATACTTCTCGCAGGACCACCAGGATTAGGTAAAACTACGTTGGCGCATATCGTTGCACAGGAAATTGGCGCTGGTATCAGGCTAACGAGCGGTCCAACTCTGCAACGCGCAGGTGATGTTGCAGCAATTCTCTCTTCAATGACAGAGGGGGAGATTCTTTTCATCGATGAGATCCATCGAATGTCGCGCCCTGCTGAAGAGATGTTGTACTTGGCGATGGAGGATTTTCGAGTCGATATCATCGTAGGTAAAGGGCCAGGTGCTACCGCGATACCGCTCGAGTTGCCGAGATTTACTTTGATAGGAGCAACGACTCGAGCCGGGTTATTGCCGAGCCCATTACGTGATCGCTTTGGTTTCACTGCACAACTCGATTTTTATGAAGAGTCAGAGTTAGAGGAGGTTCTCTCCCGAAGCGCACAATTGCTGGGGATTGAAATGCAAAGCGCAGCACTCAGCGAGATTGCTTCTCGTTCGCGTGGCACACCTCGGATAGCCAACCGCCTCTTGCGACGAGTGCGTGACTATGGAGATGTACATGGCTCCGGCGGAGCGCTCAGCTGTGATGACGTGCGATCGGCGCTTGAGCTCTATGAAATCGACGAGCGTGGATTAGATCGACTTGATCGCTCTCTCTTGCGCGCGATTATCGAGCGATTTAACGGAGGACCTGTGGGATTAACGACCATGGCGATGTCGGTCGGGGAGGAGAGCGAGACGATAGAGAGCGTTTGTGAGCCCTTTCTCCTCCGCTCTGGTTTCTTGGCCAGGACCCCCCGGGGGAGAATGGCAACGGCGAGCGCATGGAAGCATCTAGGGTTGGTTCCACCGTCAACTGTGGAGATTCCTCTGACCTTTGGTGATTAGACCAGGCTAGAAAAGGCCCCTAGACTCCCCCCTTGTGTCTACCTCCACCTCACGGCCAGGTCGCGCCATTGTCGCCCTTCTGGTCATTCTGATTGCAGGTGCTTCGGTCATCTTCCTCCAAGGGGAGAGCAAGATTCGTTATGGCCTGGATCTCCAGGGTGGAACAAGCGTGGTTCTCCAGCCTCGAATCGATGGCACCTCTGGCGCCGTTACCGCTGCGGCCATTGATCAAGCGGTCGAAATTATTCGCCAGCGCGTGAACTCACTCGGTGTAGCCGAGAGTGAAGTTGTCGCGCAAGGCAGTGGCATCAACCGTCAGATTGTGATTTCCGTTCCTGGCGAAACTGGTGAACGAGTAGTTGACCTTGTTGGACAGACTGCCGAGTTACGTTTCCGGCAAGTACTTGCAGTAGGAAGCGCAGTTGAAGCGCCACCGGCTCCAGCACCCTCCACCTCACCAGCAGCCTCGCCTTCGGGTGGCGCAGCAGCAACTCCTGCGCCATCCGGTAGCAAATTAACAAAGAGCGCTATTCGACATTCAGATCCTGCTCCTGCAGCTACACCAGAGCCAATTGTTACTCCTAACACCACTACTGCTCCTGAAGGCTCTGCAGATCCAGCCGCTTCCCAAGTAAGCGATGAACTTTCCCAGAAGTTTGCCACGTTGGATTGCACAGATGAAAAGAACCTCGTTGGCGGTGGCGATAATCCTGATCAACCATTGGTGACCTGTGATCGTGATGGAACTGCTCGGTATGTACTTGGGCCAGCAGAAGTTCTTGGCCGTCAAGTTCGGGGAGCGACCTCCGCAATCGATCAACAGGGAACCGGTGGTTGGTTTGTTTCCCTTGATTTCAATCGAGAGGGAACTAAGAAGTTTGGTGAGGTTACTCAGAGAGTTGTCTCGTTAACCGCACCACAAAACCAGGTAGCAATCGTGCTCGATGGCCTTGTTGTATCAGCGCCACGAATCATCGATGCGATTCTCGGTGGTCAAGCGCAAATCACAGGAAACTTCACCCAACAAGAGGCTAGCGATCTAGCAAATGTCCTCAAGTATGGTTCTTTGCCCCTTGCTTTCGATCGTGGCGAGGTGCAACAAATTTCTCCAACTCTAGGTAGCGATCAACTAAGAGCAGGCATTTTGGCGGGGGCCCTTGGATTGCTCCTGGTTGTTCTGTATTCACTCTTCTACTACCGGGCTCTTGGAATGGTGACTCTAGGCTCACTTGGTTTGGCAGCGCTTATGTTGTGGATGTCCGCTGTAATTCTCGGTAAGAATCTCGGCTTCACACTCACATTGGCGGGTATTGCTGGAGCAATTGTTGCTGTGGGTATCACAGCCGACTCTTTCATCATCTATTTTGAGCGTCTTCGTGATGAGATTCGAGAGGGACGTTCGCTTCGCTCGGCTGTTGAGAGTGCATGGATACGAGCAAGACGAACAATCATTATTTCGGATTTAGTCTCCTTGATTGCGGCAGCCCTCCTCTTCACTTTTGCTATAGGTGGCGTTCGAGGCTTTGCTTTCATGTTGGGCTTAACCACATTGATCGACCTCATAGTGATATTCCTCTTCACCAAACCAATTATCACTCTGTTGGCGAATGTGAATTTCTTTGCTTCAGGGCACAAGCTTTCAGGACTTGACTCTCACAAAGTAGTTCGTGGAACTATGGCAGGAAGGCAATCATGACGACCAAATTGTCTTTTGGAGACCGCCTCTATCGCGGCGAGAAATCCTTTAACTTCGTAGAGAACCGTCGTCGTTGGTATGCGCTCTCTGCGATTTTGATGATTGCATCCATACTCGTTTTGGGCGTTCGCGGACTTGAATTGGGAATCGAATTCAAAGGTGGTTCTGAATTTGTACTGAACAAGTCTGGCTTAACTGTCCCAGAAGTCCGCTCTGCAATGGGTGCGGCAGATGTGCCAGGCGATCCCATAATCCAGACAGTGGGAGATACAAAGGTCAGAATTCAAACTGGCGAACTCACCTCTGCTCAGTCCAGCAAGGTGCTGGATGTCCTAGTAAAAACTTTTGGAGTTAACAGGGCTGATATCGATACGAGATTGATTGGTCCTTCGTGGGGGCAAGAAATCACGCGAAAGGCAGCAACTGCATTAGTGGTCTTCCTCATCGTGATCATTATCTTCTTATCTATTGCATTCGAACCTAAAATGGCAATCGCTGCAATTATTGCGCTCCTCCATGATGTCTTCATCACTATTGGAATTTATGCGCTGGTTGGTTTCGAGGTTACTCCCGCGACTGTAATTGGATTCCTCACCATTCTTGGATACTCGCTTTATGACACAGTTGTGGTCTTCGACAAGGTTCGAGAGAACACTCGTGGAATAGCCGGCGGATCGCGCTCGACCTATTCCGAAGCAGCAAACCTTGCGGTTAACCAAACTTTGGTTCGTTCCATCAATACTTCGATCGTGGCCCTTCTTCCGGTTGGCGCCATCTTGTTTGTCGGAGCGGGAGTTCTTGGCGCTGGAACGCTTAAGGATCTCTCCCTAGCGCTCCTTATCGGTTTGGCTGTTGGTACATATTCGTCAATCTGCGTAGCAACGCCCTTCTTGGCAGCAATGCGCGAACGTGAACCGGCAATGCAAGCCTTGGCAAAACGGGTTCAAAATCGGAGCAACAAAGTCGCCTCAGGACAGGTTGTTGAAGCTGAAGTTAGCGTGGCTGGCGAGGCAGTCCGAGGTCCACGTAACCAACCAAAGCGACAGAAGAGTAAAGCGAGCAAAGGCGCTAAAGCGAAGAAAAAGCGGTAACCACTCCATCGGCGTACCCTTGTAACCATGGCGACCGCAACACTGCTTGCCCCATTACTCGCATCGCTGGAATCACAAGGTAGCGATCGCGAGAAAATCGTGCGCGCGTATGAAATCGCAGAGCGTGCACACCAGGGTCAATCACGCAAATCTGGGGAGCCTTACATCACCCACCCAGTAGCAGTAGCAGAGATCTTGAGCGAGCTTGGCATGAATACCCAAACAATCATCGCTGCTCTCTTACACGACACTGTGGAAGATACCCCATATTCCCTCACCCAATTGCGAAAAGACTTTGGTACTGAAATAGCAGATCTCGTCGATGGCGTGACGAAATTGGATCGAGTGGTCTATGGTCCAGATGCAGAGGCAGAGACTGTGCGCAAAATGGTCATTGCGATGTCTCGTGACATACGGGTCTTGGTAATCAAATTAGCTGATCGACTACATAACGCACGAACGTGGAAATATCTCGAAGCAGAGACCATCTCCCGCAAAGCACGAGAAACTTTAGATATTTATGCTCCGCTAGCCCACCGTCTTGGAATGAACGCTATCAAGTGGGAGCTAGAGGATCTCGCCTTTGCAGCGCTAGAGCCGAAGAAGTACGAGGAAATCACACGCTTGGTAGCTCAGAGGCAGAGCGAGCGGAAAGAGCATACCGACAAGGTGATTGCGGAAATTCGTGGGCAGCTATCAGGTGAGTTTGAAGCAGTTGTTACTGGTCGATACAAGCATTACTTCTCGATCTATCAAAAGATGGTGGTGCGTGGACGCGAATTCAACGAAATCTACGATCTCACCGGAGTTCGCGTGTTGGTTAATGATGTAAAAGATTGCTATGGGGTTTTGGGTGCAATACATGCCCATTGGAGCCCGGTCCCAGGGCGCTTCAAAGATTACATAGCAATGCCAAAATTTAATCTCTATCAATCATTACATACAACAGTGATTGGACCGGATGGACGTGCTATTGAGATTCAAATTCGGACCCATGAAATGCATCGACGAGCAGAATTTGGTATCGCAGCGCACTGGAAATATAAGTCAGGGAACCGAGGCACAAATGAGCCGGAGATGGCATGGCTCAAACAGTTGCACGAGTGGCAGAAAGAGACGGCAGATCCAGAGGAGTTTCTTGAATCGTTACGGTTTGATTTAGGGACTCCAGAGGTCTTCATATTCACGCCCAAGGGGAGCGTGATCGCTCTCCCTGCCGGTTCAACGCCTGTTGATTTTGCCTACGCGGTCCATACCGAAATTGGCAATCGTTGCGTTGGTGCAAAAGTAAATGGTCGCCTTGTCTCTCTTGGTACCCCCTTAGCCAACGGAGATGTTGTCGAAGTAGTGACAAACAAGGGAGAGAGCGCTGGGCCAAGTAGAGATTGGCTCAATTTTGTACAAAGCCCCAGAGCTCGCTCGAAGATCAAAGCATGGTTCACAAAAGAGCGAAAAGAGGAGGCAATCGATGCAGGCAAGGAATCGATTGCTCGTCAACTGCGGAAACAGGGCGCACCTCTGCAAAAAATCTTTGCAGGTGCTTCACTTTTAGAACTTGCCCATGAGATGAAGTATCCCGACATCACTGCGCTCTACGCAGCAGTAGGGGATGGCCATGTCAGTGCGGCATCAGTCGTGGAGAAGTTATTGCACTTGCTGGGTAGCGAAGAACAGGAGTTTGCCAGTTTAGATACCAATCTCGAACCCGTTAAACAGCGGACGCGCAAAAGCGATAGCGGTGTAGAGGTCGTAGGAACAGAGGATCTATTGGTGAAACTTGCCCGCTGTTGTACACCCGTACCTGGCGATGCCATAACTGGCTTCATAACAAAAGGAAGCGGAGTTTCAGTACATCGCGAAGATTGCATCAATGTTGTCGATCTCCAATTAAATCAGGGAGATCGTTTTGTAGAAGTCAGATGGAGTCCGGGAGCAAATTCTGTCTTCCTCGTAAATATCCAAGTGGAAGCATTGGATCGAGCACGCTTGCTCTCTGATGTTACAAAAGCGCTCTCGGATAATGCGGTGAATATTCTGCATGCTTCAGTCTCGACTGCAAAAGATCGAACCGCTTTTTCGAAGTTCACTTTTGAAATGGCAGATGCAAGTCACCTCGATGCAGTTTTGCGTTCAGTGAAAGCCGTTGCTGGCGTATATGACGTTTATCGAGTAACTAACAACTAATTAAGAGAAGGTAGCGAGCGAGCGCTGGGCCTCTTCAAGCCATACTCGTCGCGCAGCTGCTGATTCCCTCGCAGCAAGAGCCTTTTTCGTATCTCCGGCCGCTTCAGCCTTGAGCGCTGTTGCTTCATAGTTCGCAATCGCTTCGCTCAGTTGGCGAACCACATCATTTGCGCGCGCCTTGGCGCTCGGATCGCTCTTGCGTTTCTCTTCATCCTCGAAAATGCGAATTTCGCCAGCGACCGCGCCAAGTCTTAGATCAAGGGCATCGCGTTGATCGCGAGGAACATTGCCAACTTGCTCCCATTTCTGCAGAAGATCGCGAAATTTCCGCTTCTGTTCGGCAAAATTGGCGCTAGTAATTGGTAGCAGGGCTTCTAATTCCACTAGGAGCGCTTGCTTAGCAGCAAGATTTGTCGCGTTGGAAGAGTCGCGTTTATCAAGGTCTGTTTTCTTCGCATTGAAGAATTGTTCTTGAGCTGCTCGAAACCGTGCCCAGAGCGCATCATCGCTCTTCTTGGAACCACGTCCCGAGTTCTTCCATTCATTCATCAGCGCCGCGTAACGTTTTGCGGTATTCACCCAATCGCGAGAGGTCGCCAATTTTTCGGCCTCAGCAACGATTGCCGCTTTGGCCTGGGCGACGGCATCATTCGCGCTTGCAAGCTTTGCAAAATGGGTTCGGCGTCGACGGTCAAAGCCGTTACGGGCAGCAGAGAAACGCTTCCATAGCTCTTCATCAGCAGCCTTCTCAATACGTGGCAATGATTTCCATTGGTCGAGCAATTCCTTTAAACGATCACCGGAAATCTTCCAATTATCTTTCGCGGCAACTTCCTCTGCTTCGGCGACAAGTTTCTCTTTCGCTTCGCGAGTTGCCACCCGTTGCGCTGCACGTTCCTGCGCTGCAAGAGCCTTCTTAGTCGCATAAGCGGCGCGTTGCTCATCAATCAGCGGCGGAATCTGTTCTACCGCCATTGCAAGAGCGGCAAGATCTCCCACCGCGTTCACTGTTGCTACTTGCTCACGAAGACGCGCTACCGCTTGGTCTGCATCGCTAGGGACCATCGCACCACTACGTACACGCGCTGCGGTCAGAGCAATCTCAGAGGCGAGTTGCTCGAATTTTCGTACAAAGTAGGCCAAGACTTCTTCTTTGCTCTTTCCTGGATATGAGCCGACCGGTTTCTCGCCATGGCGAGTCCATACATAAACCGTTCCATCATCACCTACGCGGCCAAAGAGAGCGGGATCTCCGATGAGGGCGCTTGCTGCCGAAACCAATCCATCTGACATCTCTTGCTCCTTTGCGCGGGGCCCGCCTGCGGGTTCGCTGTAGTAAGTACGATTCGAGTTCTTCCTCTGGTCTGCCGGGATGGCTAACCGTGAGGGTGCTTTAGAGTAGTGGGAAGAGGTGGTCGCTCTCAAATGGCAGAAATTACCGGCAATGGGGTACTCATCGATCGGGTGATTGCCAAGGCATTTGCCACCAATTGCTGGATTCTCTCCCAGGCTGGCAGCGGCGAAGGGCTCATCGTAGATCCTGGCATTGGAGATCCCTACCTACATCAGGCGTTACTGGATCGATGTCGGGAGCTGCGCCTTCGCCCGGTTGCTGCCCTCATTACTCATGGCCATCTTGACCACATGTTCTCGATCGCCCCCTTATGCGAAAGCGAGAGAATTCCTGCCTTTATTCATAGCGATGATCGAGCGTTGCTGGCCAATCCCGAGCGGGCGTTGACCAAAAGTACTCAAGCGATGATTCCCCGGGAGATCACCTTCACCGAACCTGATGAGGTGGTGGAACTTTCCGATGGGTTATCGATTGAATTGGCGGGCCTCTGCCTGACCATTCACCACGCGCCAGGCCATACCCCAGGCTCAGTTGTAGCGCTGGTTAATGGTGAGTATCTGGTCTCGGGGGATGTGCTCTTTGCTGGCTCCATAGGGCGAACCGACCTACCTCTGGGTTCGTTGAGCGACATGGAATCTAGTTTGCGTGCGAAAATTATCCCCTTGCCCGATGAGGTCATAGTTCTGCCAGGGCATGGCCGAACAACAACCATCGGAGCGGAGCGTCGAAACAACTCGTTCCTGCGCGCTGCTATGGAGGGACGATTGGGATGAAATATCAGGCGCCAAAAGGGGTTAAAGAGTATTTACCTCCGGCATCTGCGCAATTTGAGCGCGTCCGTGATGCGCTACTTGCTCCTGCTCGCCTTGCCAATTATCAATTGATGGAACTTGCCATATTTGAAGAGACCGAAGTATTCACTCGCGGAGTTGGAGAATCTACCGATGTAGTCTCCAAAGAGATGTATACCTTCACCGATCGCGCAGATCGATCGCTCACCTTGCGACCTGAGGGAACGGCTGGCGTGATGCGTGCAGTTATCGAAAGTGGAATGGATCGAGGGCAACTTCCGGTTAAAGTTTTCTACAACGGCCCTTTCTTCCGCGCAGAACGTCCTCAAGCAGGACGCTATCGCCAGTTTTATCAAGTGGGCATTGAAGCAATAGGTAGCGATAATCCGCTGGTAGATGTTGAGGTTATCTCGATCGCAACGGAAGGTTTTGCAAACCTTGGTCTTAGGGGATTTAAGTTAGTCGTTAATTCACTCGGAGATTTTAAGAGCAGAAATGCATATCGATTAGAGTTATCGAAATTCTTGAGCACACTTGATCTCGATGAAGCGACTAGAGAACGAGCTCGGATCAATCCTCTTCGAATTCTTGATGATAAGAGACCAGAGATGATTAGTGCGCTTGCCAAGGCGCCAAATGTCCTTGACTCGCTCAATCCGCAATCACGCGAGGATTTCTCAAAAGTTCAACAAGGTTTAGATGCTCTAGGAATTGCATATGAGATTGATCCGAGACTGGTTCGAGGTCTCGACTATTACACCAAAACCACTTTCGAATTTATCCACCCACAATTAGGAGCCCAATCGGGAATAGGTGGTGGTGGTCGTTATGACGGATTAATGGAATCACTAGGTGGTCAGCCACTCTCGGGGATTGGTTTTGGGATTGGTATTGACCGCGTGATGTTGGCATGCCAAGCCGAGGGGATAGACATTTCCGAAGAGATACCCCTTGCATGTTTCATCATTCCCCTTGCACGAGAGTGGGAGTTCGAGGCTTTTCGAATTGGAGCAGAGTTGCGAAGTGCTGGCTTACGTATCGACTTCGCTTTTGGCGATCGTTCGCTTAAAGGTGCGATGAAAGCTGCAGATAAATCTGGGGCTACATTTGCCTTTGTTCTTGGTGAACGAGAGAGTCAGAGCGGAACCGTTGAATTAAAGGAACTTGGTACTGGTCAGGTTCAATCAGTTAGGCTCGCGGACTTGGCTACGTTGCTCGGTAACGCGGTTAAGCGATCGAAGGGGAACTAGTGCGTTCACATAAGGCAGGTTTACTCTCACTCTCTCAAGAAGGAGCGCAGGTAGTTCTGGCTGGTTGGATCGCGCGCCGGCGAGATCATGGTGGTGTGGCTTTCATCGATCTGCGCGATGCATCGGGATGGGCACAAGTAGTCATCAATGATGAATCGGTAGCCGCCGCTCTTCGTGCAGAGTGGTGCGTGCGCGTAGCAGGAAAGGTCCGACGACGACCTGCCGGAAATGAAAACTTAAATGTTCCTACGGGGGAAATCGAAGTTTTGTGCGAGGAGCTCACCGTGTTGAGCGAGGCTGCACCACTGCCATTTCCTATTGATAGTGGCGAACGAGTTGAAGCAAATGAAGAGACTCGTTTGAAATATCGCTATCTAGATCTTCGTCGTGAGGGCCCTGCCAAGGCGCTGCGAACCAGATCCAAAGTTACCTCTGTCATCAGGCGGGTGATGGAGGAGTCGGAGTTCCTAGAGATTGAAACCCCAAATTTGACCCGATCAACTCCAGAAGGTGCGCGAGACTTCCTCGTTCCCGTTCGACTTCAACCAGGAAGCTGGTACGCCCTTCCGCAATCACCCCAACTTTTTAAGCAACTTCTGATGGTTGCGGGTATGGAACGTTATTACCAGATTGCTCGATGCTTTCGAGATGAGGATTTTCGCGCAGATCGACAACCTGAATTTACTCAATTAGATGTCGAGATGAGCTTTGTCACTGAAGATGATGTGTTAGCGCTTACAGAGAAATTGCTCTCAAGGATTTGGAGTGAGCTTCTCAACTACGAGATACCCATGCCTATCCCGCGAATGACCTATGTGGAAGCGATGCGACGTTTTGGTTCTGACAAACCTGATTTGCGTTTTGGAAATGAACTCGTAGATGTGACAGAGTTCTTTAAAAAGACCGAATTTAAGATTTTCCAAAGCGAATTTGTTGGTGCGGTCGTGATGCCAGGGGGAGCCTGGCAAGCCCGTCGGGAGCTTGATGCATGGCAAGAGTGGGCAAAGGCGCGAGGAGCCAAGGGCTTGGCTTACATTCTTGTCGGCCAAGATGGCGAGATTTCTGGTCCGGTAGCAAAGAACATCTCCGAAAACGAGCGAAATGGAATTGCCAGTGCGGTGGGCGCCCAACCCAACGATGCAATTTTCTTTGCCGCTGGAGCGCGGACGGAGGCATTGGCCTTGCTTGGGGCAGCGCGCCTCGAGATTGGTAAGCGGTGTGGATTGATTGGTGAGAACGAATGGCGATTCCTCTGGGTCGTGGACGCACCCATGTTCGAGAAGAATGATGAAGGGCGCTGGACTGCAGTGCATCACCCATTTACCGGTCCAAAGCCGGAATTTGCCTCAACCTTTCATACCCACCCTGAAAGCGCACTGGCCTATGCATACGACATTGTTCTCAACGGGAATGAGATAGGTGGAGGTTCAATCCGAATCCATCAACGTGAAATGCAGCAACGAGTCTTTGATGTAATCGGCCTTACAAAGGAAGAGGCAGAGTCGAAGTTTGGCTTTTTGTTAGAGGCATTCACCTATGGGCCACCCCCTCACGGAGGTATCGCATTGGGAATTGATCGGCTCACCGCGCTCATTGCGGGAGTTGATTCGATTCGAGAGGTCATCGCATTCCCAAAAACTGCCAGTGGTGGAGATCCAATAACTGGTGCACCCACTCCAATCACACCCGCGCAACGTAAAGAGGCGGGTATCGATGCTCTTCCTGAGGAGAACCCCAAAAATGGAAAGAGCGTGAAATAAGGTGTTCAAGTCGAGAATCAATCATTCGCTCTTACTCTCCATATTGACCGTCGCATTGACAGTCTCGTTGAGCGGATGTGGTGCGCCCTCGAAAATCTATGCCAAGAATGGACAACTCGGGGTCTTTTTTACCGTTCCCTCGGGCTGGTACAAAATTTCGGCGGAGGATATTCGAACATATGAATTAGAAGGTGCTGATGCGGCTGCCAAGACCAAAGCCGATTTAGTTCTCTGGCAAGAGGCATTTAGCGAGAGTCGGAAGACAAGCGCAAAGAATCTTTTGCAGCTAGAGGCGCCTTTGGCATTGACTGCTTTTGCTCGAGTGCGAGCATTAACCCTCAGTGAGAGCGATGCGATGTCCTACAACGGGCTGCGAAATTTAATTTTACCGGTCACTGATTTGATTTCTGGTGAATCAACAATCGTCGATGATTTTCAGTTATTGGATGAGCAGGAAATCATAACTGATACCGCTCAAGGATTGAGAACTGTTTATTCGTTCTCTCCAAAAGGCGGGGAGGACGAGACAGTCGACCAGACTGCGCTTCTTTCGAACGATCGTCGCTCAATTTATTTCTTTCTCGTTCGTTGTACAACCGAATGCTTTACCGAATCTGAGAGTGCGGTAGATGAGATTGTTCAATCATTTACCGTGAAAGGTAGGAAATAGAAATGTCCACGACCTCTAATTCGGCAACTCCCGCTCAGTTCGTTAGCAGACCTCGGGATACTGATCGCAAGACTCGAATTCACTTAGGCATGTTCGATCGTTTGAAGTTCTTAATCGCGTTTACTATCACCTTCTTCGTCCTTGTTTGGTCGGATATGGCAGGAAATCCGCTTCTGGGCTTTAACGATGCGTTAATCGAGCGAACTCGCTCTACCTGGTGGATCTTCGTTCTTGCTGCAATCGAAATCATCCGACAGATTCATTTCTTGATCTCTGAATATGCCTCGCCCTATCACGGCTTCTGGCAAAAATACTTCGCTTTCGTAGACAAGACACTACATCGAATAAGCGATTGGAATCGTTTTAGACTCTCCCGAGCCATTAAATGGCTGCTGTTCATCGCTCTACTTGCGGTGATTCTTGGCGCAATTTATGACGAAGCGCCAGTGCGAGCGCTTTTCCTCGCTCCAGCAGCGCTATTTGCTGCCCTTCCCTTCATCGCTCAATTGATGTTCGCGGTTGTCTTCATTCTCATCCAATTCGTTGCGCTCTTTTGGTTCCTTTCTCGCGGTGGAATAGATACCTATTTCCCTGACGATATTCGGACGAGATTTACTGATGTATGGGGACAAGATCATGTCCTCGCTCGAATTCGGGAGAATTTGATGTTCCTCGAACGACCTGAAGAGATAGAGAAGTTCGGAGGTTACGTACCGGGAGGAATTCTGCTCTGGGGGCCTCCTGGTACCGGAAAGACTCTGATGGCTGAAGCGATGGCTGGCGAGACTGGAAAACCATTCGTCTTCGTGGATCCAGGGGCCTTTAACAATATGTTCTTTGGAATCGGAATTCTCAAAGTGAAATCTCTCTTTCGTAAATTGCGAAAGCTTGCGCTTCGTTATGGCGGGGTCGTTGCGTTCTTTGACGAAGCCGACGCGTTGGGCAATCGGGGATTAGCTCCTGCAGGCGGGATTGGACGCTATAGCGAGAATGAGTGTCATGGTGGCAACTACCTCTCGCCTGTGAGCGCCAATTTGGTCTTTCGAGAGAAATTTATGATGGGCGGAGCCGCCGGTGGTGGAGGTGGCATGGGCACCCTTCAGGCGCTTCTGACCGAGCTCTCTGGTTTGAAGAAACCACGTGGTTTTCTCAATCGAGTAGTCCGTCGCACTTTAGGCATGCGGCCAAAGACGCCACCGAAGTACCGCATTCTCATTGTGATGGCGACCAACCTACCTGAGGCCCTCGATGAAGCGCTATTACGTCCAGGGCGAATAGATCGAATGTACCGAGTGGGATATCCAAGCAAGGCAGGACGAATTCGAACCTATGAAGGGTATTTAGCCAAAGTTTCACATTCGCTCTCTCCTGAGGAGATCGACAAGTTAGCGACGATAACTCCGTATGCAACTGGCGCGCGAATAAAGGACACAATCAACGAAGCGCTCATCTATGCGATTAGAAGTGGGCGAACCACAATCACATGGCCTGATGTCATCAAAGCGAAGCAACTGAAGGAATTGGGGCCACCGGAAGATGTCGAGTACATCGAGCGCGAGCGTCATGCCGTGGCAATACATGAAGCGTGTCATGGCGTTATGGCACATGTGGTACGCCGACACATGATGATTGATCTTGCAACAATCGAAAAAGGCTCAGACTATCTAGGAATGGTTGCAAGCATTCCGCCGGATGATCAATTCACTCGATGGAAGAGCGAATATGAAGCCGACATACTGGTCTCACTTGCATCCCTAGCTGGCGAGCGAATGTTCTTCGGGGGCGATAATTCATCGGGAGTTTCCGGTGATTTGGAGAGCGCAACCACGATTGCCAGTTTTATGGAAGGGCATTGGGGAATGGGGTCGACAGTCTCATCGCATGCGTCAAATAAGCGATTTGAAGTAGGAGCGCCAGGAGGTGGCGGTAAAGAGAAGCGCGGTGATGCTGCAAAAGAGATGCGTCGCTCATTGGCCGACCGAATCGAAAGTAATCTAGCAACCTTGCTCAACAAGGCAGAGAAATTGCTCAAAGAGAATCGCAATCAGGTTCTCTCTCTAGCGCATGCTCTAGAAGTCCATAAGACCTTATCGGGCGAAGATGTTGCTGCGGTGATTGATGGAGTTGCCGGTCCGATTGTTGATGGTCGTCCCTATACCAAAGCGAAGAATATAAAGATTTTGGAGGCCTATCACGAGGCGGCAGTTCGAGCACATCGTGACCATAACTCTCCTTCCATTCTTCTTCCTGAACTACAGTGAATCTGAAGAGTCAGCCCTGGAACGTTCGTGGATCTCTTCGATAATCCAGCGAACATAAGCGATCAAGCACCACTTGCTGCGCGATTGCGACCACAGATTCTCGAAGAAGTTTTAGGCCAAGAGAATCTTCTGCAACCGGGCGCTCCGCTCACACGACTGTTGGCACACGAGAAATCGGCACCACCAGCGATCATTCTTTACGGACCACCCGGGTGTGGGAAGACCACTCTCGCTCTGCTTTTGGCAACTGGGCGGCGATTCCGTCAATTGTCCGCTGTATCAGCTGGAATTAAAGAGGTGCGTGATGAGATTGAGAGCGCCCGTTTTCAACTTAGCCAACGTGGAACAGAGACAATCCTTTTCATAGATGAAGTCCATAGATTTAACAAAGCCCAACAAGATGCATTACTGCCAGCTGTTGAAGATAAAATCATCACATTGATTGCAGCAACAACCGAGAATCCATCATTCTCAATCATCACTCCTTTGCTTTCTCGCTCCCTAGTTGTCCGTTTGCAGGGCCTCAACAATGAGAATGCTGACGCGCTCATCACACGGGCTCTCACATCAGAGAGAGGATTGAATAATTCTGTTGCTATCGACAAGGCTGCACGAGAAGAGTTGATCAGACTTGCTCATGGTGATGCTAGAAGATTGCTCACATATTTAGAGGCAGCAGCGGGCGCCGCAGAAAATGGGATTATCTCCAGTAAAAGCGTATCGGCTGCCGCAGATCGTTCTTTAGTTGATTTTAATATTGATTTGCATTACGACATCATCAGCGCCTTCATAAAATCTGTTCGTGGCTCTGATGTTGATGCAGCAATTCATTATCTGCTCCGTGCAATCGAAGGAGGAGAAGATTTACGTTTCCTAGCCCGACGTTTAATCATTCTTGCTAGCGAAGATATTGGCATGGCTGATTCTCAGGCGCTCGTTGTGACAACTGCGGCGGCTTCGGCAGCGGCTCTAGTAGGTGCACCCGAGGGGCACTATGCGCTGGTTCATGCAACCGTCTACTGCGCGTTAGCGCCAAAATCCAATGCGCTCTATCGCGCCATGGGGCAAGCTCAGGCAGATATCGCCAAGGCAGAAATCGGAGAAGTCCCAGAAAATTTGCGAGATGGCAATTCGCCATTCGGTCAGAGCGGGGTTTACCGGTACCCTCATGACTATCCCGAGGGTGTTGTGAGCGCGAAATATCTGCCCGGACCGCTGGTAGGTCGGAGATACTACGAACCGACAGGCCACGGGGCGGAGGCGCGGATTTCGCAGGCGCTCTCGCGAATACGGGAAATTTTGGAGGGTGAGGAATGAGCGCAGGTGGAATTGCCGCAATCATCGCAGCTAGTGCGCTGGCAGTTGTCGCAGTAGCAATTGCCTACGCTGTGATCCGATTTAGTAAGGTGCTTGATGAGGCCAGCGCCGCTATTAAGAACGTAACCACAGAAACTGTTCCTCTCATAGAGGAAGTCACCACAACCGTGGAATTAACTAATAGACAATTGGAGAGGGTTGATCATCTCACCAAGAGCGTTGAAACCTTTGCCACGAAGCTCTCTTCATCAGCTGATTCAGTTCTATCAAAAGGTTCCGCAGCAAAATTAGCAGGGGTAGCCTGGGGAATAGCAAAAGCGTCAAGAAAAAAGAAGAAGTAGTCGACGGAAAATATCTTCATGGATTCTGCTCAGATTCGACGTCGCTGGTTATCATTTTTTGAGAGCGAGAATAAGGTCGGCCTCAATCACACCGTAGTGCCCTCTGCCTCATTAGTTGCCGATGATCCAAACCTACTTCTGATCAATGCCGGCATGGTTCCTTTCAAACCATTCTTCTTAGGTGAACTTGCTCCTCCTTATCCACGAGCGACGTCAGTACAAAAATGTGTCAGAACCCTCGACATCGATGAAGTTGGAAAGACCACTCGCCATGGTTCTTTCTTTCAAATGTGTGGAAATTTCTCTTTTGGAGATTATTTCAAAGAGGGGGCCATTGCGTTGGCCTGGGAGTTGCTCACCAAGCCCGTCTCCGATGGCGGTTATGGCTTTCCTGAATCAAAGCTCTGGGTCACTGTCTATCACGATGATGATGAAGCTGCGTCCATATGGGAGAAGCAGATAGGTATTCCTCAAGAGCGAATTCAACGCCGGGGGATGGCTGATAACTTCTGGTCAATGGGCGTCCCAGGTCCTTGTGGTCCGTGCTCCGAAATCTATTTTGATCGAGGAGCCGAATATGGACGTGAAGGTGGTCCTGTTGCCGATGAGGATCGATACCTTGAGATTTGGAATCTAGTTTTTATGCAATTTGAACGTGGTGCCGGTAGTGGAAAAGAAGATTTCCCGATTCTTGGCGATTTACCAAAGAAGAGTATTGACACCGGTCTTGGATTAGAGCGAACTGCTGCGTTGTTGCAGGGAGTCGAGAACATTTATGAGATTGACACAACTCGAAAAATCCTCGATACAGCTTCAATGTTGACTGGAAAGAAGTATGGCGTCAATGCTAAGAATGACGTTTCGCTGAGGGTTATAGCGGATCATGCGCGAACGGCAGCGATGTTGATCTGTGATGGCGTTACCCCAGGAAATGAGGGGCGAGGTTACATATTACGGCGGATGATGCGTCGAACGATTCGCAACATGCGAATTCTTGGCGCGCAAGATCCAACGATTGTGGAATTAATGGATAGCGCCATTGGCGCCATGGGGCCGCAATATCCTGAGCTTCAATCCGACCGCAATCGCATCACTCAAGTTGCCGCAAGTGAGGAGGAGTCATTCCTACAAACTCTTCGTTCCGGAACAACCCTTTTTGAGAGCGCTGCTGATGATTTGAAGAAGAGAAAATCAGCGACAATCTCCGGGGATGATGCTTTCAAATTACACGACACTTATGGTTTCCCCATCGACCTTACTTTGGAGATGGCAGAGGAAATCGGCTTGAAAGTCGATCAAGAAGCCTTTAAGAAGTTAATGAGTGAACAAAAAAGTCGAGCAAAGGCCGATGCGAAAGCGAAAAAGACTGGACACACCGATCTCACTGTCTATCGCAGTGCGATTGACGCCGCGGGAGCAACTACCTTTCTAGGGTATGAACACTTCTATGCCGAGGCAAAGCTCGCCTTCCTTCTAAGTAAGGGAGTGCCGGTTTCGAGTGCGAAGGTCGGAGATGAAGTAGAGGTGATTCTCGATCGGACACCGTTCTATGCCGAAGGCGGGGGACAGGTAGCTGATTGGGGCAAGATCGTAAATGCCTCTGGATCGACGGTGGAAATCGAAGATGTTCAGGCGCCGCTTCCTGGATTATTCGTGCATCGAGGGAAAGTCACCAAGGGTGAGATTACCCTGCATGAACAGGTGTTCGCTGAAATTGATAGTGAACGGCGGCACGCACTCTCGCGTTCGCATACAGCAACTCATATGGTCCACAAATCATTTCGAGAGGCTCTTGGCGAGACTGCCACACAGGCAGGAACAGAGAACCAACCTGGTCGATTCCGATTCGATTTTGCTGCCGTAGGCGCCGTCTCAGCGAGCACCATGAGTGAGGTAGAAGATCGAGTCAATTCACAATTGATCCTTGATTTACCCGTCAGCGCCGAAGTTATGTCGCAGGCAGAAGCAAAACGAACTGGTGCGATTGCTCTCTTTGGTGAGAAGTATGGTGATGAAGTACGAGTAATTTCAGTAGGCGATTGGGCAAAGGAGCTATGTGGTGGCACCCACGTCTCCCGATCGAGCCAACTGGGAATCATCAAATTACTCGGAGAATCATCTATTGGTTCAGGGGTGCGTCGAGTCGAAGCTTTGGTTGGCGTGGATGCATATCGCTTCTTCGCCCGAGAGCACCTAATCATCAACTCAGTGAGTGAGGCGGTGAAGGCAACCAAGAGCGAGGAATTGCCAGAGCGAATTGAAACCGTTCTTGATCGATTGAAAAATGCTGAGAAGGAGATTGCGCAATTCAAGAGTAAAGAAGCTCTGGGACAAGTCGATGAACTCCTGAAGAAGGTTAAATCGTCAGAAGGAATCAATTCGATTATTACGACTGTCAAAGGTGATCTCAATAATGAGGACCTTCGTGCAATCGCTGGTGCACTAATGTCTCGCATGAATAACGAATCTTCGGTAATCGCCCTCTTCACTGCAGGGGTCAAACCAATTGTGATTGCTCAAACCAACGAAGCCTCCCGTACATCTGGGGTGAGAGCCGGTGAGATGGTAAAGCGAGCATCTAAGGCGCTAGGTGGCGGAGGTGGCGGTAAAGATGATTTCGCCCAAGGTGGAGGGGTAAACGCTAAGGCTATCCCAGATGCCATCAAGGAACTTGAGGCATACCTCGCCACTATTAGTTAATCTTGATTGTCGTGGAAGAGAAGAATCAGCAATCGCCGACCGTCAATGGACCATTGATGGGTTTAGATATTGGCAAAGTGCGAATCGGAGTTGCGCTCTCAGACCTCAGCCACATCTTGGCCTCACCACATGCCACCATAATGCGCACCTCTGATGAAGGGGCGATCGATGAAATTCTCCAGGTTGTGCGCGAAAAGAAGGTAGTAGGAATAGTTGCCGGGATCCCAAAGAGCCTGAAGGCTCATAATGCAATAGCTCAAGAACAGACTGAGGAGTTCTTGGATAAGCTGGCGGAAAAGACCAATATTCAGATTATCGGAGTAGATGAGCGGTTCACCACAGTTTTAGCTGCCCAACAGCTTCGTGCATTGGGGCATGATTCACGAAGCATGAAATCAAAGATAGATGCAACCGCAGCTGCAGGAATCCTGCAAAGCTATTTGGATTCCCATGATCACATTCAATAAGAGGCAGATCTCAATTCTGGCTCTGGCCCTCTCATTCCTGTTGATTGCTGGCTTGATAGTGGTTCGAGAAGCTCGTAAACCAACCCCAATTCCTGATTATGTAGCTAGCGAGAAATCTGGTCAAACTTCCATAGTGATTCCAGAGGGGGCAAGTGGTGATCAGATTGCACAAATCCTCTTTGAGGCCGATGTAGTAAAGAGTGCGCGGGCGTTCTTTGCTGCGGCTACAGCAGAACCGAGGTCTCAATCGATTCAGCCTGGAAGCTACCGGATGGATAAAAGAATTCCAGGTCGAGAAGCGGTTGCGCAATTGCTCGACAAAAATCGTAGATTGATGGTTTTGCTCATTCGTGAGGGTGAACGTGCCTATGAACTGTATGACGAACTTAACGCTCTGAAATTTGAAAATAGCGCAATTGAAGAAACCTTCGGGAAAAAGGTGTTGGTTCCTGGTTTTGGCAGAGTGAAACTCGAGGGGTTTCTCTTTCCAGCGACTTACAATTTGATACCCGATGATGACCTTGAGTCGATTCGCGAGAGATTGATCAAGAAGTTCTCTGATGTAACCAGGGAGATCGATTTCGTTAATCGCGCCCAAACGCTCAATCTGACACCCTATGAGGCGCTCATCATTGCCTCTATTGTGCAGGGAGAAGGCTACGACGAGCGAGATTTCGGAAAAGTAGCGCGCGTGATTTACAACCGGATCAAAAATGGGATGCCGCTACAAATGGACAGCACAGTTCTATACGCCTTGAAAGAACGACGAATCGCCGTTTCAAAGAGAGATATCAGCATTACCTCTTCTTACAACACATATAACCGGAGAGGACTACCGCCAACTCCTATTGGAAACCCTGGAGTAAAAGCTCTTGAAGCTACCCTCTCACCAACTCCAGGTGATTGGTTATACTTTGTCACGGTAGCCCCCACGGAAACTAGGTTCACTAACTCTTATTCGGAATTCCTCTCATTCAAGCGAGAATTCCAACGTAATCTCAAAGCAGGACTATTTGAAGGGCGTTCATGATGAGAGCGGCAGTTCTAGGTTCGCCGATTGCCCACTCACTCTCACCTGTAATTCACCAGCGCGCTTACGATTTACTCGGATGGGATTGGAGTTACTCCAAATGCGAGGTGGCATCTAGGCATTTGACGACTTTTCTCTCAGAGCGCTCTGGTGAATTTCGAGGTTTATCCCTAACAATGCCGCTGAAAGAGGAGGCACTTGCACTCCTCGATAGCGTGACTGAGTTAGGCAAGCGCGTATATGCAGTTAATACAATCGTGTTTGATGATTTAGGTTCACATGGGTTTAACACCGATGTTCAAGGTTTTCGAGATGCGCTCAAATACCGAAACGTTGCAATTCCCGAGGAAGTGGCGGTACTTGGCGGTGGCGCAACAGCTCGGTCAGCAATAGCGGCTGTTGATGACTTTGCAAAACGAATCTTCGTGTATAGCCGTTCTGAACACCGAACTCGTGCCTTGGTCAATTCGGCTGAACATGCAATTGTCACGGTACGCCCTTGGGAGGAAGTAGGGGCTGCAATGGAGAATAAATTGATTATCTCCACCACCCCCAAAGGGGCTACCGATGGAATTGCTATCAATGATGTCAATAGAGTGCACGGCACTTTATTTGAATCGCTCTACCATCCTTGGCCAACGCGACTTCTACACAAGTGGCAAGAAAAGTCAGGCAATTATCTAGATGGACTCGATTTGCTTGTTTGGCAAGCGATAGGGCAGTTAGAGGTTATGAGCTTTAATCCATCAGAAATTGTTGACCGTAGAGGTGATCTCTTTGTCGCTATGCGCGAGGCTGCTCTGGCCCATATCTGATCTGCTGTTGATATCAGAGAACGATTTACTCTGAAATCCATACAGTTCGTATGTGTCTTTTGATGTAGAAGCAGAGTTCATTTCTGAAGTTCTCGAAGTTACCTTTCTTCTCTCTGGTTTGAGTTTTGCTCTCCAACAGTTTCGGTTAAAGATTCCGGTAGCGAAAGTACTGCTGTTCATCATCGCCCTCACTCTCTACTCCGATGCGCCCCAATTCCTCATCCTCGGAGGATTGTTTCTTGTCATCTCTGAAGTCGATCGACGCGACTATCGAATACCGGATGTACTCACTAAGCCCGCGCTATTCGGTTTAAGTATCTGGCTAATTCATACCCCGACGAGCTTGTTGCTGGCGTGGGGGTGGATTGCAATCATGTACGCCATAACATACTTGGCACCGACGGTGGTCGGTCGAGGCGATATTAAGTTGGTGGGCGTTTTGGTTCTTGTGAACGAGATTGAGAACGTGTTGGCCCGAATGGAATTCCTGGTGATTCTCCTTTTTCTTGCCTCA
>VGAL01000012.1 GCA_016870715.1 Actinomycetota bacterium
GATGATTCGTCTCTTGACTTCATCACCAAATCCAGCATCTCGAGTAAGGCTCATTACCTCTTCTGCGCTCTTGGTGCCATCGTCTCCAATTCGAAGGCCATAACGCATCGCATCAAATCGAGCCAAGTTTGATGATGCTTCGCTTGGAGCGATTAGATAATAGGCACCTAGAGCGAATGTGAAGTTAGGGCAAGAGACTTCAATAATCTCTGCACCTTGAGATTCCAAGATTGCTAACGACTCTGCGAATCTCTCGGCAACACCTTTTTCGTATCCCTCTCCACTAAGCTCTTTGACGACTCCAATTTTCATTCCCTTTACATCAGCGCGTTGCGCCGCTGCAACGACATCGGGTACTGGCGCGTTAATGCTTGTTGCATCTTTGGGATCGTGGCCTGCAATCACCTGGTGTAAAAGTGCAGTATCAAGGACTGTTCTGGCGCATGGTCCGGCCTGGTCCAAACTGGATGAGAAGGCCACTAAGCCATAACGAGAGACGCCACCATATGTGGGTTTCACGCCCACCGTTCCAGTGACTGCTGCTGGTTGGCGAATAGAGCCGCCGGTATCCGTTCCGATTGCAAGTGGCGCTTGGAATGCAGCAAGCGCTGCTGCAGATCCCCCGCCAGATCCCCCGGGTATCCGATCGGTATCCCACGGGTTGCGAGTTGGACCATAGGCAGAGTTCTCCGTTGAAGAGCCCATCGCAAATTCGTCCATATTCGTTTTTCCGAGAATGACCACGCCTGCATCTTTCAACTTGGTGACAACTGTTGCGTCATAAGGTGGTCGCCACCCCTCGAGAATCTTCGAGCCACAGGTAGTAGGAATTCCTTTTTGTGCAAGGACATCTTTGAGCGCAAGTGGCACACCGTGTAGCGGAGATTTCGTAGAGTTTTGATTCTTATCAGCCATCTCCGCTTGCGTAAGAGCCCCTTCAGAATCAACGTGCAAGAACGCGTGAATCAACGAATCAGTCTGAGAAATTTGATCAAGATGTGCTTGGGTCACCTCACGCGAAGATACTTCTTTTCTTGCAATGAGTGCAGCTAACTCTGATGCGCTCTTTTTGATGAGATCGCTCATGCTTCTTCACCCAAAATCTGCGGAACTCGAAAGCGTGACTCCTCGCTCGCTGGCGCACCACTCAAAGCCTCATCAGGAGTAAGACTTGGCACAATTACATCAGGGCGTGTGACGTTAGTGATTTCTAATGGATGCGACATCGCTGGGACGTCAGCTCCGGCCGCCTCTTGAACGACTGCAACAGCATCGAGGATGACATCAATCTGCCCCGCTAAGTCTCCGAGTTCTTCCTCGCGAAGGGTGATTCGAGCGAGCGCAGCGATACGCGCTACCTCATCGCGTGAAATTCTGGCCATACCGCAAAGCCTACCTGCGAATCTGGCCCGTTCCGGTCACGATCCAGGTGGTGGTAGTCATCTCCTCAAGCCCCATCGGGCCGCGCGCGTGCGTCTTTTGATTCGAGATTCCAATTTCTGCACCAAAACCCATCTCCTCGCCATCAGTAAACCGAGTTGATGCATTGATCATGATGGCAGCCGCGTCCATTTGATTGATGAAATTCTCAATCGTCTCTGGATTTTCAGAGATGATAGCTTCGGTGTGATTGGTTCCATATTTGCGAATATGTGCTGCGGCCTGATTCACATCATCCACTACTCGAATGTTGATCTCGAGTACGCCATATTCGGTTGACCAGTTCTCCTCTTGAGCAAGGGTGGCATCAATCCCAAGACTTTGGGCGATTGCCAGAGATTGGGAGTCTGCATGAATCCGAACTTTCTCTCTATCGAGCGCCTCAAGTGCTGTTGGCAGGAATGTGTCGGACACATCTTTATGAACAAGAAGCGTTTCGGCAGCGTTACATACGCTTGGACGTTGACACTTAGCATTAATTAATATCGGTAACGCTTTAGCTAAATCTCCATCCTTATCAACATACACATGGCAGACGCCAGCACCAGTCTCGATTGTCGGAACTTTCGCCTCATCGACGACAGTGCGGATCAGAGCGGCGCTTCCTCGAGGGATGACAAGATCAACTAAGCCACGAGCATGTAGCAGCTCTGTGACGCTTGAACGATTTGCTGAGGAGACGAGTTGAATCACATCTGCTGGCAATCCAACGCTTGATACTGCATCACGCATAATAGAAACGAGAATCTCATTTGATTGTGCTGCACTGGATGATCCACGAAGCAACGCACAGTTGCCAGATTTCAAAAGAATCACAGCAGCGTCAACGGTGACATTGGGTCGCGCTTCATAGACCATTCCCACCACACCAAAAGGAACAGCCACCTGTTTTAAATGGAGACCGTTCTCTAGTGTTCGCTCTCTTTTGATTACTCCCACCGGATCGGGCAGGGCTTTAATCTTCCGCGCACCACCTGCGATACCGGCAATTCGAGCGGGATTAAGCGTTAGGCGATCGATAAGTGATTCCGAAATTCCTTCACCACGCGAACGGAGAACATCCTCGTTATTAGCGGCGAGAATCTCATCTTGTCGCTCCAAGAGCGCGGCAGCAATTGCTTCGATTGCGCTATCTTTTTGAGCACGCGACGCATGCGCTAACACGAGCCCAGCAGCGCGTGCAGCTTTCGAAAGCGGCTCAATCATGGCTGACAGCCTAACCAATCAGCGCTCGGATAGGCTTACTAATATGTTCCTTCTCCGCTGGTTGCGCCGTGTGCTCCTCTTTACTCTTGCGCTCTACTTACTTCTCTTTAGCTTCACGAGGCTGATTCACTATCCAGAGCCAATAGCCGCAGCCCGGTTGGGTTTTGCCCCTGCCCATGCCACACCGAAATTGATGCCAGCCCACTACATTCCACCATCTGATAACCCGCGGGTATGGAACAACGCACAAGAATCGCTACCTGAAAAGGTTTCCTTCAAGGGAAATGAGATTGCTTTTCAGGACTTCTTAGATCAGAGCGCAGCTAATGCATTTATCGTTCTGCGTAACGGTGTCATGAGTTACGAGTGGTACAAAAAAGGATTTGATGAGAAATTCCTCTTTCCTTCCTATTCGGTCTCCAAAACTTTAACCTCCATCATGATTGGGCAACTTATTGAGGATGGAAAGATAAAAGAAAGCGACAAGTTCGTTGATTTCTTCCCAGAGTTCAAGAACGAGAGCTCTTTCGACGAGGTAACAATCAACCAGCTTCTCGATATGCGCTCTGGCGTGGGAGTCTCCGAAAATTACCCATCCGGGCCTAGCGGTTGGGGCGTAGCAATCGCGCAAATGTATGCATCGACTGATTTGCACTGGTTTCTTGGAAGCAACCGCAAGATGGCATTTGAACCAGGTTCGGACGCTGAATATCGAAGCGTGGACACGATGTTACTGGGAATGATTATTAAGAAGGTGACTGGAGAGCGAGTAGCAGATTACTTCGCTCGAGAGATCTGGCAACCCATCGGCGCTCAATATGGCGCTACGTGGAATGTCGATCGGCTCGATGGTCAGGAGAAGGCCTTCTGTTGTTTCAATGCCGCCGCTCGAGATTATGCATTGGTTGGTCAATTGATTCTTGATAATGGAGTTACATCGGGAACTCAAATCATCCCATCGCTCTGGAATAACAGATTAGCCACTCCAGTTGTGACTCTAGATCGGAATTGGGGCTACGGTGCGCAGATTTGGCATCCCTATCCAAATACGCTGATGCTGTTGGGCTTACATGGCCAACATGTTCTGGTGGTCCCAGAGAGTAAAACTGTTATCGTTAAATTGAGCGATGATTTAGATAGCGAAAATGAAGGTCCAGTCACCAAAGTTCTCTATGACCTCGCGTTACGGAGATAGTTGCTTGCTAAAGCAGAGGTAAATCTGAGTTAAATTAGAGTTAGATCATCGCGATGGACAAGTTCGCGCTCATATTCGGCGCCAAAGGTCGCTGCGAGCTCCTTCGTGCTTTTGCCAAGTAATTGTGGAATCTCATCGCTATCAAATGCCACCAAACCGCGAGCAATTACTTTTTGCGAATTGTCTAATAAATCCACAACATCTCCAGCAGCAAAATCACCGGTTACCGAAGTAACACCTGCGGGCAACAACGATGTTCCTCGTTCCAAAATCGCCTTTGCTGCGCCCGGATCGAGGGTGAGTGAACCTTTAGGCATCGATGCATGAGCAATCCAGAGCGCCCGTGAAGGTGCGCGATGGGAGCCAGCATGGAAAATCGTGCCCACTTCCTCGCCATCTACTGCACCTTGAACATTGGCTAGAGAGGTGAGTACCACTGCAATCCCAGCGCTCGTAGCAATTCGAGCAGCCTCAACTTTCGTTGCCATGCCTCCACTGCCAACTCCAGAATTTCCAGCGCCACCAAACTCTGCGCTATTGAGCGCAGCGAAATCGGAGACTTCAGGAATTCGCTTAGCATCTGGAGATGATGGCGGCGCGTCGTAGAGCGCATCAATATCAGAGAGCAACACCAGAAGATCTGCCTGCACTAAGTGCGAGACTAATGCAGCCAAGCGATCGTTATCACCGAAGCGAATCTCCGAAGTTCCAACCGTGTCATTCTCGTTGATTACTGGAACGACTCCGAGCGCAAGTAGGCGATCGAGCGTACGTTGCGCATTTCGGTAATGGCTACGACGAACGATATCTTCGCTAGTGAGCAAGACCTGAGATGCAGTAATCGAATGGCGCGCAAATGATTCGGTGTAGCGGTGCATCAATAACCCTTGACCTACCGATGCTGCTGCTTGTTGAAGCTCAAGTTCTTTAGGGCGAGATTTCAAACCCAACGCTGCTAGCCCAGCCGCAATCGCTCCTGAGGTGACCACTAATACATCAAGACCACGCGCTTTCGCACTCGCAACTGCATCTACTAATCGATCTACTGCTGCGCTATCAAGACCAGACCCTGCAGCACCTGTAAGTGATGAAGAACCAACTTTGACGACGATTCGCTTCGCACGGCTCACTTCACTGCGCATCGTCCTCACTCCAATCATCCTCTGAGGCGCTATTTTTATGTAAGCCTAACTGCACACTCTCTACTCGGACATCGTGTCCGCGACGAGTATGGAAGTGCTCGACGCCGGCTTCGATTGTGGGCTCCCACTCAAAGCGGGTGGCATCCTCCCCATCGCCAATCATCACTTCACATCCAGGCTCAGCGCCAAGTTTGAAGAGCTCCTTCTCCACACCTAGTCGCGCTAGGCGATCTGCCAGATATCCAACCGCTTCCTCATTACTGAAATTGGTCTGGCGAACCCAACGCTCTGGCTTCTCGCCAGTAACAACAAAGCGACCATTCTTCTCTTTGCGCACGGCAAAACCGAGGTCATCGACAGCCTTTGGACGCAAGACAATTCGAGGCGCTTCGACGCTCTCTTCAGGCTTGCGATTGATGAGGGAGGCCATTGCATACAGTAATTCGGTAATCCCTTCTCGGGTAGCCGCAGAGATTGGATAGACCTCGAGACCTCGAGCTCGTAGATTCTCGCTCACCATCTCAGCCATGGCGCGTCCATCAGGTAAATCAATCTTGTTCAACGCAACGATTCGCGGACGATCGTCTAGCCCCCCATAGGCTTCAAGTTCCCGTTCGATGACTTCAAAATCATGAATGGGATCTCGATCGCTTTCGAGCGTGCCGCAATCAAGAACATGTACTAGCGCTGAGCAGCGCTCAACGTGGCGTAAGAATTCAAGGCCAAGGCCTTTTCCTTCGCTCGCCCCTGGAATCAATCCGGGAACATCGGCAACAGTAAATCGATGGTCACCAATGTCGACCACGCCAAGATTTGGGACCAATGTAGTAAATGGATACTCAGCAATCTTGGGTCGCGCTGCTGAGATTGCCGCAATTAACGAAGACTTACCGGCAGATGGGTAACCCACCAAGGCGATATCTGCAACGCTCTTGAGTTCAAGGGTTAATTCAATCTTTTCGCCAGGTTCGCCCAATAGGGCAAAACCCGGTGCGCGACGCCTGGACGATGCCAGCGCTGCATTTCCCAATCCCCCAGCGCCACCGCGAGCAACAACAAAGCGAGTACCTACTCCGAGTAGGTCGGCGATGATATTTCCATGTGAATCACGGAGCACAGTTCCTTCAGGAACCGGCAGCGTTAGATCTTCTCCTTGTGGACCATCTTTATGTCCACCTTGACCATGGCGACCTGAGGTTGCCGTGCGATGTGGACTGTAATGAAAATCAAGGAGTGTGGTGACGCTTGGATCGACAACGAGGATGACATCTCCGCCCCGACCACCATTGCCACCATCTGGCCCACCTAATGGTTTGAATTTTTCGCGATGCACCGAGACGCAACCGTTACCGCCACTTCCTGCCTGGGCAAGGAGTCGAGCTTGATCGATGAAGGTAATTGCTGACATCTGATGTATTCACCTCTTCCTAAATAAAAAAGCGGGCCCGAATGCGGACCCGCTAAAAATAAGTCCGTTGATTATTGAGGGAGAACATTCACGACGCGACGACCACGTGCAGTCCCGAAGGAGACAGATCCAGCGGCGAGCGCAAATAACGTGTCATCTTTGCCGCGACCAACATTTGCTCCTGGGTGAAAGTGAGTTCCGCGTTGACGTACGAGAATCTCGCCGGTGCGAACTACCTGTCCAGCAAAGCGCTTCACGCCAAGGAATTGTGGATTAGAGTCGCGACCGTTACGGGTCGAGGAGACACCTTTTTTACTTGCCATCTCTGTACTCTCCTTATTCCTGTTATTCCTGTTATTACCTGCTGTTGATTGCAGTGACTTTGATTCGAGTCTTCTTCGCGCGAAAACCTTGACGGCGACGATAGCCAGTCTTGCTCTTGTAGCGAAGGATGTCGATCTTTGGACCCTTCACTTCATCGAGCACCTCAACGCTCACGGTCGAGCCTGCGCCAGGTGTGGAGATTTTGCCGCCATCGACGACTAGGAGCAGTGGCAAAGAGAGGGTTGCTCCGACAGAGGCCTCTACTCGATCAATATCGAGGACCTCACCGACTGAGACCCGCTCCTGGCGTGCGCCAGCCTTAACGATTGCGTACACGATTCTCCTCAATTTTTCGCGGGATTTATCCCGCTTGTCACACTCTTAAGTCTGCTAAGGGTACGGATTGGCGCCCCCGCAGGTCAAACTGAAGGGGTAATCACCCCGCCGCTACTGACTCGGCGACGACCCCGCCTCCCGCTGGAAACCGGGCTCTGAACTGGGGTATCCACGATGGGCAGATCCGGGTGCTCCTCCTGTTCTCGCTCTTCCTCCTGATCTCGCTCTTCTCCAGTCTCATCCTGTTCTTCATCCTGTTGGCGAGTTGGCGCGGCCATTGGAACTGGATCCACATGAATATGGATGCCCCGACCATGACAACTTTCGCAGGTAGTGGAGAAGGCTTCGATGAGCCCTTGACCAACTCGTTTACGGGTCATCTGCACCAAACCAAGGGAGGTCACTTCCGCAACTTGGTGTTTGGTGCGATCGCGACCAAGACATTCGGTTAGTCGACGAAGGACCATATCGCGATTTGATTCCAACACCATATCGATGAAATCGACCACAATAATTCCACCTAAGTCGCGCAACCGTAATTGTCGTGCAATCTCTTCGGCAGCCTCAAGATTGTTCTTGGTGACCGTCTCTTCGAGATTTCCACCCTTACCAATGAACTTTCCAGTGTTTACATCGATGACCACCATGGCTTCGGTGCGATCAATGACTAACGAACCACCTGAGGGTAGGTAAACCTTACGATCGAGAGCCTTTGCCAGCTGCTCTTCGACTCGATGCTCAGCAAAGATGTCTGATGGCTTATGCCATTTAGAGATCTTCTGCACGAGATCTGGCGCAACAAAGCCCAAGTAGTTATTAATCTCTTCCCACGCATCATCGCCTTGAACATGAAGCGAGTTGAAATCTTCATTGAAGATATCGCGAACTACTCGGATATTTAGGTCAGGCTCTGCATACAAAAGTGATGGCGCACTTGCGCTCGGATCCTTTGCCTTTTGTTCGATGACTTCCCACTGCGCTTGTAATCGTGCGACATCGCGAGTGAGTTCCTCTTCGGTAGCACCTTCAGCAGCAGTACGTACGATCACGCCCGCCTCTTCAGGCACTAAATTCTTCAAAATTGATTTAAGGCGCGAGCGCTCAGTATCTGGAAGGCGACGGCTGATTCCGCTCATCGCACCTGCAGGGACATACACAAGGTATCGGCCAGGAAGCGAAATCTGACTGGTCAGACGCGCACCTTTTTGTCCGATTGGATCCTTCGTTACTTGGACCAAGACTGGTTGACCAGTCTTGAGCGCGAATTCGATCTTCCGGGGCGTGCCATCGGCAAGTCCTGCAGCATCCCAGTTGACCTCACCCGCATAGAGCACGGCATTGCGCCCTTTTCCAATATCAACAAAGGCAGCTTCCATGCTGGGCAGAACGTTCTGCACTCGCCCGAGGTAGACGTTGCCAACATACGAGGTGCTCGATGCACGATTGACATAATGCTCTACCAAGATTTTATCTTCGAGAACTGCAATCTGCGTCCGATCTCCGGTTTGTCGCACGAGCATCGCGCGATCGACATTCTCGCGTCGAGCGAGAAATTCCGATTCAGTAATGACTGCAGGCCGTCGGTTTCCGTGGAAGGAGCGCGGATGATCACGATCTCTATCGCGATCTCGGTCTCGGTCTCGGCGCCGTCCACGCTTATCAACTCGAGTAGAACTTGAATCATCGCCACGTTCTGAGCGTTGCTTCGGCTCCCGAACTTTGATGGTGGTAACAACTCCATCTTCAACGAGGGTCTGTGCCTCTACCTCACCTGATCCTGCTACCCGACGACGTCGTCGACGATGGGTTACTAAACCATCATCAGTGGTGCTCGCATTTTCTTCAGAACCTTCGCCATCACCACTCGATGGATCATTGACATCCTGATTGCGATTACGCCCGCGACCTCTTCCACCACGTCTGCGATTGCGATGGCGAGAGCGTCCTTCATCTGATTGGCCTGAATCTCCACTTTGGTTTGCCGCACTCGCTGACTCTGGCGCACTCTTCGAGGCAGCCGTTTTCTTGCTCGCCTCTTTGGTGGATTCTTTCCGAGTCGGAGCTTGAAAAATTGGTACCGGTATGACGCCTTTTTTCGCTCTGCTACTTGATGGGCTGCTTGCTGGTGCACTCTCTTGAGTGGAACCACTCTCAACAGCTGGAGCGCTCTTCTTCTTGGACGTTTTAGCAGGAGCGGCGGCTTTCGCGCTCTTAGCCGGCTTGCTCCCCTTGGAGTCGGTAGATGCTTCGCTCTCGCTACTTTTTTTCGCAGCGACTTTCTTTAAGACGCGCTTACGCGCTGGTGCAGCCATGCGTTACTCATTTCACGTTCTACCGAGGTAGAACTAATTCTCGTTGTTTTCTAGCAGTCTTCTCGTTCTCTCGAAAAAATTCTCTGGTCGCGCCACCGAGATCTGTTCATCTCGAGGCTGCGCTCCCCCAAAGTATGGCAGATAACTAGCTCCGAGCGCGAATATTCAGCAAAAGTCCTACCCCAATCAAGGTGGCGAACATGCTTGAACCGCCATATGAGAGCAGTGGCAAGGGCACTCCCGTCATAGGCGCAAGTCCGAGTGTCATGCCGATATTTTCGAAAATCTGGAAGCCAAACCATGCAGTCACGCCCAAGCTCACGAGTCTGCCAAAAAGATCGTTCGCTCTTCTTGCGATAACAAATGCTCTCCACAGAAGAAGCGCATAGAGCGAAACGATGATTGCGCACCCGACAAAACCAAATTCCTCTCCAGCAACGGTGAAGATAAAGTCAGTTTGTTGTTCGGGCACAAAGCGTCCACTTGTCTGTGGTCCATTGAACAATCCTTTTCCGAATAATCCTCCAGACCCAATGGTGATTCGAGCCTGTCGTAATTGATAACCGGTGCTCTGTGGGTCTGCTGTTGGATCAACGAAGGACTGCAGGCGATTTAATTGATAATCAGCCACTACTCCTAATTTGATTGCAGCAAAGGCTCCAACTCCAGCTAAGCCTAAAAGCCCTACGCTCCAACGTAACTGCGCCCCGGAGACAGCAATCATGGTGACTACAGATGCCCCGATAATCGCAGTGGTACCTAAATCTGGTTGTAGAACTATGAGCAAGACAGGTATCGCTGCAACCGCAAGCGCCTGCAGAACATCGATTGCTTGAGGTTCCTCATATCCATCGTGTTTTTCAGCCAAGACCATGGCCATGCCAACGATAATCGCAATTTTGGCAAGTTCTGCAGGTTGAATCTGCAAGCCTCCTGGTAGCGCAATCCATGCACGCGCACCATTGACTGTCGCACCTATTCCTGGAATGAGAACTGCAATCAACCCTAAAACGGCAACTGCCCACACGATTGGTGTGTAGGCGCGGAGCAATCGATAATCAATCAAAGTAGTTCCAAAGGCAAGGAGGAGTCCAATGACGATGTTGAGCGCATGCCGCTTTAAGTAATACTCAGGATCTCCCCCAATAGAGGCAAACCAATCTCGTGTAGCCGCGTACACAAGAAGGATTCCGATGACCAAAAGCGCTCCTACCGCTATGAGCAGTGGAATATCAAAACGATCCACTATGGCAACTCGTTCAAAGCGAGAACGCTTCCCTTTCCCTCTGATACCGCTGGCAAGTGTCATGGTTGGTCGACTTTCGGACGACGCGGTATTTGCGTAGGTGGCCCCGATGGGAAGATTGCTTGGTCAGTGATTACTTTCTGGCCTTGAACTCCAAAGAGCGCCTCGTAGATTCTTCGAACTGATGGGCCAGAGGTGCCAGAGCCCGTTCCTCCTTGGCTAATCATCATGACGACTGCATAACGTGGTGCATCCGATGGAGCATAACTTGCAAACCATGATGTCGTATCTTTGCTAGAGCCATCGGGATTCTTCCCGTACACCTCACCTGTTCCCGTTTTGCCACTAACAGCAATGGGCATTCCATCAAAGCGCCATTGTGCTGTTCCTGACGTGATCACTGCTCGTAATGAGCTCTTGAGAAAGGCCATAGTCTTCTTTGAAACGGGGAGCTTGCCCGCTCTCTCTGGCGCAATCTCTCGAACCAACTCGCCTGTTGGTGTGATGATTGCCCTGCCCACAGTGGGCTTCCACATCGTGCCACCATTTGCAATGGCGGCATAGATTTGCGCCATCTGAAGTGGAGTCATCGTCGTATCGCCTTGACCAATAGCAAAGTTCACTGCATCGCCTGCCCGGATCTTGCCCCCATCAACGCAATTCTCTTTTGCGATAGCAATCAAATAAGGGGTCAGTTGTGATTTCTTTGCTCGCTTCTCATAGTTACAGTAGAAATCCTTATTCCGTTCATGCCATTGGGTGCGCCATTGTCGATTGGCCAAACGACCTGCAGATTCAGATGGCAGATCGATTCCCGTTCGTTTGCCAAGATGGAATCCAGCAGCTGCTTTATAGAAGTAGTCGTTGAGTGTTTTATTTGGTCGTAACCCGCCATCTTTTAACCATTCGTTGTAGGCGATTTGATACCAGAGAGTGTCACACGAGATCGCAATTCCCTCTTCTAATGTGATGCGACCAGCGCCCTTGCTCTCATAATTACGAAAAGTTCGGTTACCCACTTGGAAATCTGCAGGGCAATCATATTTTCCATTGAGGTCATAACCCGCTTTTGCTGCCGCTGCAACTGAGACAACTTTGAAGGCAGAGGCAGGGGCAAATGTTCCTTGAAGTGCACGAGATAAAGCAGGCACCCCAGTTTTTGTACTAAAGAGATCCTTTGCTTGCTCGGCAGTTATTCCTCGCTCCCAAATATTTGGATCGTAAGTTGGATATGAAGCAATCGCGAGGATTCTTCCGGTCTTCACATCCATAACAACTGCTGCGCCAGAATCTGCCTTTCGAGCTCCTTTCTTATCCACCACACCAAATCGGGCGCGAGTGATTGCTGCGACCAGTTCACGTTCAACCACGGCTTGTAACTTCGCATCAATACTTGTGACAAGATGATTTCCAGGAATCGCTTTAGTGTCTTTGAGGATGCTAGTTGCAGATTCTTTTCGATCCACGACAATGGTCTTCACTCCGGGAACGCCGCGAAGATCAGAGTCGTATACCTTTTCCAATCCAGCCTTACCCAAATACTCGTTGAGGTAATACTTTCGCTCGACGCTTGCTGCTAATTCCTGCTCGCTCACTGGACCTACGTATCCCAGAAGGTGTGCGCCATTGACTCCCTCAGTTCCGGGGTATGAGCGAAAACCTTGTGGGGATGCGCTCACTCCCGGGTAGCGCTCTGCATGTTCCACAATTGCAAGCGCGGTTTCCTCAGTAGCATCAACAGAGATTGGTATTGGCTGGTGCCGCGAACCATTCCAGCATCGAGCCCCTCCTGTTAGAGAAGGATCCACTTTTTCACCGCACAATCGCGTCTTTCCGAAAACCTCTTCATAGGGCAATTTGAGAGCCTTCGCCGTTGCCTTCAGTGAAGCAACGCCACGATCTGGCTCTTTATCAAGAATCGAACGATCAGCAGTGATCACTAATCCCACTCGATTGAGCGCCAACGGTTTGCCGCCACTATCGAGAATCATTCCTCGAGTCGCTGGTGTGACTACGTTACGACTCTGAATTTCTAAGGCGGCATCTTGATATTTTTCGGTGGCCGCAACTTGGAGATAAAAAAGGCGCCCTAGAAGCGCAGCCATCAAAGAGAAGAGGAGAATCTGCAGGAAAATTGTGGCGTATCGAGATCGATCACCCATTGCGTGCGCCAATTCCTTGTGCAAAGCGCGACATGCGAATAATGAGCGGCGATAACAGCGGAGTAATAAGGGCTGACCACAGTAAGACGCCAGGTGTTGTCCGAGAGAAGGAAAGTCCTTGTTCGGCGCTAATCAACCAACTTGTGAGGGCAAAGAGCATCAGTGAGATCAACAGGGCGCCCGTCACGGTAACCGTCAGTGTTAACGGTGCGCGGCGACTTGAACGAAGTTGTACCCCCATCTCGGAGGTTCCGTAACAGACTGCTGCCAACACAAAGGCCCAATGACCTATCAGCCCTACCGATAAAGGATTTAAGTCAAGTAACAACCCAGCGATAAAACCTTGTAGCGCTGCAAACTCCGGATCCTCCAAGAATGCCCATGCAAGAATAACGATGAGGAAAATCGATGGATCAGCAAATGGGAAGGGAATCCGCGCAACAACTGCGTTTTGTAAGGCAAGTGCCACAAGGGCGATAGGCAAGAAAAATAAAGTCTTGCGCATTGTTAATTCGCCTTCTTGCTCTTCGTTGGGGATGGCTCTGGTGTTGGAGTGATGTAGACGGTGACCGTGGGTGTAGGCGTTGGTTTTGGCGCTGGCGGAAGTAATGAATCTCGTGGATTTACTCTGACCTTCCCTGTGACAACAGCAACTACCTCCAACGAATTGAGATTGACGAATGGCTTTACAAGTGCAGTTTTTGTCAACGTTCCAGAATTCTGATCGACTGAAGTAATTGTTCCCACGGGAACCCCTGGCACGAATGGTCGGCTATTACTACTTCCTCGAGCGACCATTCGATCCCCAGCGTTCAATTCAGATGACGAATCAAAGAGCGTCAGAGATAATTGTGAATTGCCAGTCCCTGAAATCACACCAAGGATGCCACTTGCTTCCATGCGAATCCCCGCTTTAAAAGTCTCGTCATCTAAGAGAAGTGCGATAGAGGTACTCTCACTCGCCGAGATAACTCGTCCAACCAAGCCAGCGCCCGAGATCACTGTCATATCGGTGGCCACGCCATCTCTAGCGCCAACATCCAGTTCAATAGTTCGGGAGAATCCCGCTGCTGATCCCGCTGCAATTACTCGCGCTGGCACGCTCTTATAACGGCCTGCTGCAGCCAAATCCAAGACATCTTTTAACTGTTCGAGCTCTCGTGTCGCGACCTTAAATCTGCTCAGTTCTTCCTCGAGCTTTGCATTCCTCTCCTCTAACTCATTGATCTTGTCAGCACTTCGACCAAGGTTGGAAGCTTCCGAAATGAAGTTATTAATTGGGTCATAGAAAAATCGGAAGAATGATTGGAATGGCGCAAGCACCGTATTCGTAATTCCGCGAAATGTTTGACCAGGAACACTTCCCCGCAAATCTAATGTAACGATAATCAAGGAAGTTACTAGAAGGGCAATGAGAAAGAAACGTGAGCGAGATTTATCTGGTGTTGCCAACGCTTCACCCCACTTTCAGCCGATGACGTTGAGGCTGTTATCTGCGAGGCTCAGAGATAAGTACCTTCTCAAGAGCTTCAAACTCCTCGATACAACGACCGGTCCCCATTACAACAGCATTTAAAGGATTCTCTGCGATGTTAACTGCAATTCCCGTCTCATGGCGGAGACGTTCATCGAGTCCATGAAGGAGAGCCCCACCCCCAGTAAGAACGATTCCACGATCCATGATGTCTCCAGAAAGTTCTGGCGGACAGCTATCAAGAGTAGTTTTCACAGCCTCCACAATTCGTGAGACCGGCTCATCAACCGCCTTACGAATCTCCTCGGCGGTGACAAGGATTGTTTTCGGAAGACCTGTCACTAAATCGCGACCGCGAATCTCGGCATCTGGTTCTCCCATAGCGGGAAAGGCCGAACCAATCGCCATCTTGATTTCCTCTGCCGTCCGCTCACCAAGGAGTAGGGAATATTCGCGTTTAATCCATGAGATGATGGATTGATCGAGTTCATCTCCACCCACGCGAATCGATTGCACAGTGACGATTCCACCCAATGAAATCACAGCAATTTCAGTGGTACCACCACCAATATCAACAACCATGTTTCCCGTTGGTTCATGGATAGGAAGTCCTGCACCAATCGCGGCCGCCATCGGCTCTTCGATGATGTACACCTTGCGCGCACCAGCTGCATAGCCGGCATCTTTTACTGCACGTTGCTCTACACCAGTGATACCCGAAGGAACACAGACAACCAAACGTGGTTTTGCGAAGTGGCGACGCTTATGAACCTTTTGGATGAAATATCGAAGCATTCGCTCTGTGGTATCAAAATCCGAGATCACACCATCTTTGAGAGGGCGGATTGCAACGATATTTCCCGGTGTACGGCCGATCATCTTCTTGGCCTCGAGTCCGACAGCAAGAATTCCACCGGTATCTTGATTTATTGCCACCACGCTTGGTTCGTTGAGGACAATGCCCCGACCTCGGACATAAACCAAGGTATTTGCAGTTCCCAGATCTATTGCCATGTCGCGCCCGATGAAGGACATCGTCTTTGCCATTACTTACCTCCGAAGAAGAGTGCAATCTCACGTTCTGCTGATTCAATTGAATCTGAACCGTGCACAATATTTTGTACGACTTTAGTTCCTTGATCTCGTGCGAGATCTCCACGAATTGTTCCCGGGGCTGCGACGGTGGGATCGGTCGCACCTGCCAAGGAACGAAATCCCTCAATGACACGATTTCCTTCGGCGATTAGCGCAACTATTGGACCAGAGAGCATGAACTCGACTAACGGTTCATAGAAGGGTTTACCAACATGCTCGGCATAGTGCTTTTCCAGTAGCGCACGGTCAGCCTCAAGCATGCGGATATTTGCAATGAGGTAACCCTTCCGCTCGATTCGAGCAACGATCTCACCTACGAGATTGCGACGAACCCCATCGGGTTTGATTAAGACCAGAGTCCGTTCCATGGCTACAGCCTAACGGCTTACTGAGGGGTCAGACGAGCGCGGGCTGCCTCCCCTGCCCTGCCAACAATAATCGCGGCGATCCATAGGAGTGCGAAAAGCCCACCAAGGAAGTACATCATCGTCACGACCGACCCGAAACCGATGAAAGGAATTTGGAGCGCTGACCCTAAAATCCATCCTGATTTTCTCTTCAACAAGCCGGGCGTGAGCAAAAGCAGTAGCGCCAGGATGCCGCCCACCACCATCTCCCAGGTGTCAGATGAATCCATGGCAATCAAGAGCGCAAAGCCCATTGTTAACGACTCCATGACAAGAACTGTCGAGCCGAGTATTCGCATACTTATTCGCCCTTCTTTAGTAACGAACGAGCCTGTCCCACAGTCACGACAGAGCCTGTGATGAGGATACCCACCGATTGCGTTGGGTGACTCGCCCGATCAATCGCCATTTCGATAGCGCGCTTGATTGAACTTGCCGAGCTGACCATGCCATCGTCAAAAATATCCTGAGCAATCTCAAATAGTTTTTCTGTTGGTAGCGCACGTGCAGACGAGTTCTCCGTAACAATAATTTCATCCACGACGCCAGATAATTCAGCGAGAAAATTAGTCACATCTTTATCGCCGAGGATTGCCACGATTGCAATCAATCTGTCGAAAGTAAACTCTTCACTTAGCGCCTCACGTAACGCAGCGACACCGTGTGGGTTATGGGCGGCATCGATAATCACAGTGGGATTGCGATGAACCACTTCTAAGCGCCCAGGTGAAGAAGCATTTGCAAAACCATCGCGCACTACATCAAGATCTAAACGTTCTGCTCCGCCCCCCAGAAACGCCTCTACCGCTGTCAACGCTAACGTGGCATTTGATGCTTGATGGCGCCCATGAAGAGGAAGGAAAATCTCATCATAGGTACCGCCAATTCCTTGGATGGTTAGGAGTTGTCCGCCCACTGCAACATCACGATGGGCAAGCGCAAAATCTAAACCCTCCCTCAGTGGAATTGATTCAATGCGTGCGCTCTCGCGAATCAACACCTCTGCTGCCTCTCGGTTTTGGTGCGCGAGCACCGAAGGCTTACCGACTCGGAAAATTCCGGCTTTTGTCCGGGCTATTTGCGCGATTGTCTCTCCCAAATACTCCTGATGGTCTAATCCAATCGGAGTCATCACCGATACATCAGAATCGATGACGTTCGTGGCATCCCACTCCCCACCCATTCCACATTCGATGATTGCGACATCAATGGGAGCATCTGCGAAAGCGGCATACGCCATCGCCGTGAGCACTTCGAAGTAGGAAAGTGGATGCTCAGAACGTGAATCGACCAATTCGATATACGGCTTTATATCCTCATAGGTGTACACAAAGAATTCTGGAGTAATGATTTCACCATTGAGTGATATGCGTTCGCGCACATCCTCGAGATGTGGGCTGGTATAGCGCCCTGTGCGAATGCCGAAGGCTTGCAGGAGTGAGTCAATCATTCGCGATGTCGAAGTCTTGCCATTAGTTCCTGCAATATGGATTGAACGGAAGCTTTCTTGCGGATTACCTAGATAATCAAGGAGCAACTTGATGCGATCGAGCGTTGCTTCAATTTTGCTCTCTGGCCAACGTTGTTTGAGTTCGTCGGTAATTTCCGACAAACGTGATTCGATGCTGATCGCCATCTCAATCCACTTTTCTCAGCGAGGCAGTTTGCTTAATTGATCAGTGATACGCGCAATCTCTTGATCGGTCTCTGCAAGGCGCGCCTTGATGGTGGCTACAACTTTTTCGGGCGCTTTCGCCATGAAATCTCCGTTATCAAGTTTTACTCGTGCCGTCTCGCGATCTTTTTCCGCTGTGGCGAGGTCTTTCTGCAACCGAGTTCGTTCCGCTGCGACATCAACCGTGCCTGAAAGATCAAATTCGCAGGTAATTTCACCTACCAAAATCGAGCCAGATGCAGAGAACGAGCTATCGGGAACGGTGATTTTCAATACGCTTCGAATCGCTTGCTCGAAAGGTGAAATAGCGCTCTGGTCAATCCCAATAAATCGACCTGGAATATGGCTTGAGGATTTGACCCCTTGATCATTGCGGAATCGGCGTACTTCGGTAATCACGGTCTTCACCTCTTCCATCGCAGCATTGCTCTTTTCATCAATCCGATCCTCGAGTGCCTCTGGCCACTGCGCGATTACAAGACTCTCACCACCAGTCAAACGCCGCCACAGCGCTTCGGTGATAAATGGCATCACGGGATGAAGAATGCGTAACAAATTATCGAGAACATGACCAATGACTGCTTGAGCATGTTCAGCTTGAGTACCACCTTGATTGATTGAAGATTTGGCAAGCTCGAGGTACCAATCGCAGAAGTCATCCCAAGCGAAGTGATAGATAACTTCACAGGCTTTAGCGAACTCGAAGCGTTCAAAGAAATCATCTGTTTCCTTGATGGTCTGGTGGAGACGCGAGATGATCCAATTATCGATCTGGGATAGCTCCTTCGATTCCGGAAGTGATCGAGAGGTGGTGGCGCCATTGAGGAGCGCAAATCGCGATGCATTCCAAAGTTTGGTGGCAAAGTTTCTCGAACCAGCAACCCACTCTTCAGCGAGAGCTTGATCAGTCCCCGGATTAGCACCGCGGGCTAAAGAGAATCTGAGTGCATCGGACCCATATTTATCCATGAATTCCAGTGGATCGATGGTGTTGCCACGCGACTTACTCATCTTCTTGCCATGTTTATCACGGACTAAACCATGGAGCGCGATGGTATGAAATGGTGGCTTGCCATCCATCGCAAATAATCCGAAGATCATCATGCGCGCGACCCAGAAGAAGAGAATGTCGTATCCGGTTACCAACACACTTGTGGGATAGAACTTCTTAAGATCTTCAGTGTTATCTGGCCAACCTAAAGTAGAAAATGGCCAGAGAGCGGAAGAGAACCAGGTATCAAGAACATCGGGATCTTGAACCCATCCCTCGGGAGCGCTCTCGTCGGGTCCCACTACACGAACTTCATCGTTAGGGCCGTACCAGACTGGGATTCGATGTCCCCACCAGAGTTGGCGCGAGATACACCAGTCATGCATGTTGTCGACCCACTCGAAATATCGAGGGGCCAATTCTTCAGGTTCGATTTTCACTAATCCATTCCGCACTGCATCCCCTGCCGCCTTTGCGAGAGGCGCAACTTTGACGAACCACTGCATTGATAGACGAGGCTCTACCGTCGTATCGCAACGGGAGCAATGACCAACAGCGTGAACGTATGGGCGTTTCTCTGAAACGATTCGACCCATCTCCCGCAAACGCTCTACTACTGCTTTTCTGGCAACAAAGCGATCCATACCATCGAATTCAGTGCCGGTGCCTTCCATGATTCCATGTTCATTCATAATCACGATCATGGGAACGTTATGGCGACGACCCATCTCGAAGTCATTGGGATCATGGGCTGCAGTGACTTTCACAGCACCTGTTCCGAAATCGGGCTCGACTAATTCATCGGCGATGATGGGAATCATTCGATTCACTAGTGGAAGTAAAACTTCTTTTCCGATCATATGTTTGTATCGATCATCATCAGGGTGAACAGCTACAGCGCCATCGCCAAGCATCGTCTCGGGTCGAGTTGTCGCTACGGTGATATTGAGGTTCTCATCGCCATAGCGAACTTGAACGAACTCACCAGCATCATCGCTATGTTCCACTTCGATATCGCTCAATGCGGTGAGGCAACGGGTGCACCAATTGATAATTCGCTCCGCACGGTAAATCAATTCCTTCTCGTAAAGTCGTTTAAATATTGTTAACACAGCGCGCGAGAGACCCTCGTCCATCGTGAATCGCTCGCGACTCCAATCGACGCTATCGCCCAAGCGTTTCATCTGCCCGAGAATCGCTCCCCCAGACTCGGACTTCCACTCCCACACCTTTTTAACAAACTCTTCGCGCCCTAAGTCATGGCGAGATTTTTTCTGCTGCGCTAATTGTTTTTCGACAACATTTTGCGTTGCAATACCGGCATGATCCATTCCAGGTAACCAGAGCGCTTCAAAGCCTTGCATTCGGCGACGACGAGTAAGGGTGTCTTGCAAAGTGTGATCGAGCGCGTGGCCGATATGCAGGCTTCCTGTGACATTCGGCGGCGGGATGACTATGCAGAACGGCCTCTTCTGTGATGAGGCATCGGCGGTGAAGTAGCCACGATCCAGCCAACTTTGATAGAGCGGCGCCTCAAGGTCGGCAGGCGAGAAATGCGTGGGTAACTGCTCGTCGGCTGCCATAACCGGCAATCTTAGGCGCTTTTCTCAGCGTCTCCATCTTCTCGAAGCACGAGAGTTGGTGGGGCCTGCTCAGTTACCGATTCGGCAGTAATTATTACGCGGGCAACATCTTTTCGGCTTGGGGTATCAAACATCACGGTGAGCAGAACCTCTTCCATGATGGCGCGAAGGCCGCGGGCTCCAGTGCCGCACTTGATCGCCTGTTCGGCCACAGCAGTAAGGGCATCGGCGGTGAATTCCAACTCCACCCCATCGAGTTCGAAGAGCTTTTGATATTGCTTGGTGAGGGCATTCTTCGGCTCGGTGAGAATCTGCATCAATGCATCATGATCGAGCGCATCGACGCTGGTGATGACGGGCAGTCGACCCACGAACTCCGGAATCATTCCAAATTTCAAGAGATCTTCCGGCAAAACGTTGCTGAAGATATCACTTGCATTCCGCTCAGCAGCGCTCTGCAGGGTTGCATTGAAGCCAAGGCCTTTACCGCCCATGCGAGTTTCGATGATCTTATCGAGCCCTGCAAAAGCTCCACCTACGATGAAGAGCACGTTGGTGGTATCGATTTGAATGAACTCTTGATGTGGGTGCTTACGCCCGCCTTGTGGCGGCACAGATGCTGTGGTGCCTTCAATAATCTTGAGCAACGCCTGTTGAACACCTTCACCAGAGACATCGCGAGTGATGGAGGGGTTCTCACTCTTACGTGCAACTTTATCGATTTCATCGATGTAGATGATTCCGCGCTCAGCTCGCTTAACATCGAAATCTGCTGCTTGAATCAACTTGAGCAAGATGTTCTCAACATCTTCACCCACGTAACCTGCCTCGGTGAGCGCGGTTGCATCGGCAATCGCAAAAGGAACGTTGAGCATTCGGGCGAGGGTCTGTGCGAGCAACGTCTTGCCGCAACCAGTTGGGCCGAGAAGGAGAATATTGCTCTTGGTTAACTCAACAGCGCCCTCACGGGCATTTTCTCCACCTTGAATCCGCTTGTAGTGGTTATAAACCGCAACCGAGAGCGACTTCTTCGCGCGCTCTTGGCCAATCACATATTGATTGAGGAATTCAAAGATCTCATGGGGTTTGGGTAGCTCTTGTAACGAGACTGCGCTCGCCGTTGAGAGCTCCTCGACGATGATTTCGTTGCAGAGTTCGATGCACTCATCACAGATGTAGACACCAGGGCCGGCGATTAACTTCTTCACCTGCTTCTGTGATTTGCCACAGAAGGAGCACTTGAGCAGTTCACTGCTTTCGCCGATGCGTGCCATGGTGATCTCCCTTTCGAGTTACTTACCGGTGTTGGCTTTTCGGGTGGAGAGAACCTGATCGATCAATCCCCATTCGACTGCCTCTTGCGCAGTAAGAATCTTGTCGCGGTCGATATCTTTGGTGATCTGATCGGCGCTGCGATTGGAGTGCTTGGCCAACATATCGACGAGTAGGTCGCGCATGCGCATGATTTCTTTCGCTTGGATCTCGATATCTGATCCCTGTCCGCCACCTTCACTAGAGGGTTGATGGAGCAGGATCCGTGAATTCTCGAGCGCATAGCGCTTGCCTTTGGTGCCGCCGGTCAGGATCACTGCTGCTGCTGAGGCTGCTTGGCCTAGGCAGATGGTCATGATGTCGGGGCGAACGAATTGCATCGTGTCGTAAATCGCGGTGAGCGCTGTGAACGAACCACCAGGTGAGTTGATGTACAGCATGATGTCGCGATCAGGATCCATTGACTCAAGTGTGAGCAACTGGGCCATAACATCGTTTGCGACGGTGTCATCAATCGGGGTGCCGAGGAAGATGATGCGCTCTTCGAAGAGTTTGGTGTAGGGATCCATCCGTTTGAAGCCATATGAGGTTTTCTCCTCAATGACTGGGAGGACGTAACGGTTGGTGAATTCGCCAGGTTTCACAACTTCGCTCATCGCTGCGTTCCTCCGCTTCCAGAAACTTGTCGCGCAGAACGAACTACGTGATCGACAAAGCCATACTCTTTCGCCTGTTCTGCGGTGAACCAACGATCGCGATCAGAATCCTCTTGGATGGTGTCGATAGTTTGTCCGGTGTGGAAGGCGATTAATTCGGCCATCGATTTCTTGGTCGCTGCCATTTGCTCTGCCTGAATTTTGATATCGCTTGCAGTTCCGCCGATGCCACCTGAGGGTTGGTGCATCATGATGCGTGCGTGTGGGAGGGCGTATCGCTTTCCTGGAGCGCCTGCACAGAGCAAGAATTGGCCCATGGATGCGGCAAGACCCATCGCAACTGTGGCGACATCGTTCTTGATGTATTGCATTGTGTCGTAGATCGCCATACCTGCGCTGATGGAACCACCAGGTGAGTTGATGTAGAGGTAGATATCTTTTTCAGAATCTTCTGCGGCAAGGAGGAGTAATTGGGCTGCGATTGCATTTGCCATGGAATCTTCGACAACAGAGCCAAGGAAGATGATTCGCTCTTGGAGTAGTCGGTGATACACCTCGTCATCGAGTTGCCCACCCGATCGCGCACCGCGCGCTACTGGGCTATCTGGGGTTATAAGTCCCACGATCTGCCTGCTTTCTCGTTAGTAATGTAATTACCTTAACAACGAGGGCTGGCTTTTACTTCCGGAAAGCGCCGCTTGTTCGCTCTCAGCATACGTACCAGGATTATGAGGGCAGATTCTTTGGCGAGTTATTTGGCTAGCTGGGGACGGAGCGCTTCGATATCGACGCTCTTGCCATTCTTGTCGACAATTGTTGCGCGCCCAAGGACCACGGCGAGCGCTTTACTCCGTGCGACATCGGCGACTAGTGAGGAGAGTTGTCCAGCCTTGGCCACCTCGTTGGCGAATTGATCGGGAGCCATGCCATAGCGCATTGAGGTGCGGACGATGAATTCACTGAGCTCCTCTTCGCTTACTTCGACCTTCTCTTGATCGACGATGGCATCGAGGAGGAAGTTGTTCTTGAGGGATTTGCGAAGGTCGGAGTCGACCTCGGCACGGCGGGCATCATCGCTCTCTCGCCCCTCACCTTTAAGGTGCTCCTCGGTTTCGGCGAGGACATAGCTCTCAGGGATGGGAATCTCTACCTTTGCGAGTAATTCCTCGACGAGAAGATCGCGCGCTTGTGCGCCTTGTTCCAAAGATTTAACTCGCTCTAGCCGGGTCTTGAAATCTGCGCGAAGTTCTTCGAGAGTCTCGAACTCACTTGCTAGCGCTGCGAATGAATCATCGAGTGCGGGAAGTTCTCGCTTCTTAACGGCGTTGAGGGTGACTTCAACATCGCCTACCGCACCGCCTGAGCCTGGCTCACCGCCAAAGAGTTCTGTTTGGAAGCTCTTGGTCTCGCCTGCTGCCATGCCTGCGAGGGCATCATCGAGGCCAGGGAGCATCTTGTCGCTACCTACCTCATAAGAGATGTTATTTGCGGTTCCACCTTCGACTACCTCACCGTTTACCTTTGCGATGAGATTGAGTGAGACAAAATCACCGCTCTCAGCCTTCTTCTCGACAGTAGTGAGAGTGCCAAAACGAATCCGAAGCGACTCAACTTGCTCATCAATCTCTGCATCGGTGATTTCGACTGGATCGACAGTCAACTTTATCTCGGAGAGATCAGGGAGTTCTAACTTTGGGCGAACATCTACTTCGACTGTGAATGAGAGCTTCTTGTTATCGACCAACTCTTTGATATCCACTTCAGGGCGACCGAGTACTCGCACATCATGCTCTTGCGCTGCAGCGACATATAGCTGAGGTAGCGCGATGTTGATTGCTTCGTCGAGAACAACCGCGCGGCCTACGCGTTGATCGATCAGTGCGGCGGGAATCTTTCCTTTACGGAAACCCGGGATTGAAACTTTGTTAGCGATCTCTTTATATGCCTTTGCGAAGTGGGGCTCGAGCTCGGAGAATGGAGCATCGACGGTAAGGCGAACGCGGGTAGGGCTAAGAATCTCAACAGCGCTCTTCACGAAGGGGCTCCCTTTTTATTTCCGGTTGATCCAAACTCTCTTGGGGTGTGGCACTACTACTGACTTGTCGGGGCGAGAGGATTCGAACCTCCGGTCTCCTGGTCCCAAACCAGGCGCGCTAGCCACTACGCTACGCCCCGTTGATGAAGGCAGTAGTCTAGGGCCTGAAGTCGCATCGCGATAACGCGCCAAAAACGCGGGTGTAGCTCAATGGTAGAGTTCTAGCCTTCCAAGCTAGCTGTGCCGGTTCGATCCCGGTCACCCGCTCCATATATAACTACTGGCATCCACCTACATCCGTTCAAAGGGAAAAAGCGGTTTTGGTCGCTTGTTAAAGGTCAGGGTAAATAAATCTGCGCTGGTTGGGCCTTCAGTATTTGCTAACCGATACTCATTTGTCACTCGTGCAAAGCCCACTTTGAATCCATTCGGCGACTTCGCTTGAACCGCTGAGAATTGGCGAACATCGAGATCGAACAGCTCGTAGATGACTGGGTCGATGACTCGTACCGGATTGGCATGGAGCACTAGATAAGTTGTAAGTGGGCTGGTGGTGATTTTGATGAGGGCCGACGGGCCGGGGTCATCTAACGAACCACCGGCTGCTGGGTGAGTGTATTGAATCTTTTTATTGGCAACTTTTTCGATTACGCCCGTGATGGTGGTTCTCTCGTTGTACTCCCCTGGTGCGCCATCGCAGAGTGAGAGGGTTATTTCTTTGCCCGCTCCAGTTTGGTACGCATACGTTGCTCCAGCTGCATCGGCCAGAGAGAGAATAAAAGTTCCGGAGTCGCGTGAGCGGAGCGCTTCACGGAGTAAGACGGTGCTATCTCCAGGGCTGCCGCCATTGGTGGCATCCCCGAGATCTGAGACAGCGCAGAGCCCCTCTGCTGTGACTGCTTCGTGGAGCGCTTGAGTGGGTGAGAGCGCAACTGTCTCCATGAACTGCTCGCGTCGATTCCATGCTTCGCGCGCAATTTCATCCGCGATGGTCTGTCCATCGACATCAGCACTCGAAGTTGTCACGATAACTTTCCAGCCGAGTTCTTCGACATCGAGCCACGGTTGAGTTGCGAGCAATGAAACAGTGAGCGCTCCAGGTTTCGCTTCTGCATTGCGACAGAGATCAATCAATTCTTTGAAAGGGCCCTTGGTGTTGTCGTGGCGCTCTGCGGAGGTAATCATCGCCGCCTCAGCGCGATAGACCTTTGGCTTCTGCTTTTTCGCTAGCGCATCTACAAGAAGTTGCGCAGCCCTGGCACCTGTCTCGTATAGGTCGATATGTGGGGCGGTGCGATACGCGGTTGCGATATCGGCGTGAGCCAACATCTTTTTTGTGTAATAGGCATGGAGATCAAGACTGATGCTGATGAGTTTTTCTGGGCCGATTTTCTCCCGGACCATCTCAAGGAGCGTTCCTTCGGGGTCGTCATCGTGTTCGCAATACGAGGCGCCGTGTAGGGAGAGATACACACCATCTACATCACTCGGGATAGCAGAAAGGATGCCGCTACTGATTACCTCGAACGCATCGCGCGTTACGGGAGGGCGTGGCGAGGAAGTTGCCACCAAAGTGGGGACAATCTCGACGCCATGTTTTGTGAAGACATCCCACGCACCGGCAAGTTCCACAGTGGGGCCTGCACACTCTCGACTGATAGCGCTGCCCACGAAATAGATCTGCTTCTTGAAATCATCAAGAGATGTCACACCATGCGCGAAACTGTTGCTCTCGATAGAGAATGCACCAACTGCGATTTTCACCTTGTGAACTTTACTTGCCCGTCACCACTTCGATAAGGGCCTGGATGTACCCGATGGCGTGCGCACGTCCACGGTGGCCGTATGCGCTATCACCGGTGAGGCTTGGTGTGTGGTCATCGAGGATAGACCCGGTGAAACCATGTTTATGGAGCGCCTTGATCACCTCGTACGCGGAGTAGTTGCCCTCGCCAAGGAAGCACTCTTGGAACTTAGGGAAGGTTCCTTGTACATCGCGCAAGTGGATGTAGGCGATCTTGTTTCGAGGAGCGAAGCGATTAACAGCATCCATTACGGAGTTTGCGCCATCCATCTCGGAGACTGTGCCGAGACAGAGTTCGAGTTTGAGGTTGGGGCTATCGACGATATTCATCGCGCGTTCGAGGTTATCGACGCTCGTGAGGATACGTGCGATGCCATGGAGTTCCTGTGCTGGTGGATCATCAGGGTGGAAGGAGATGATGACGTTGGACTCTTCGCAAGTTTTGATGATGCCCTTGATAAACCACTCGAAATTCGCCCACATCTGCTCATGAGAGAGAGTGTTAATCGGTAGCGGCACGAAGGAGCCGCGAGTGAAGGTGTCTTTAAGGTCGGGATTCTGCTCGTCGCGACGGGCGACCCAGATTTCACTGTCACGGGAGCGGTCTTCAACAATCGAGTGGTCATAGACCGAGACGTATGAATCTCCTCGTCCGTAGTGGCCCATGTCGGTGCGCCAGACAATCTGTGGCATCCAGTGCATGCCGAGGATGGGAACCTTTGCTTCGCCGAGAGATCGGATTGTGTATTTCATGTTCTCGAGTTGCTCTTCGCGACCTTCGACGCCGACCATAATCTTGTCGAAGAAGTGATTGGGTACATTTTCAATTGACTCGACATACAGGCCTAGGTCGCGTGCTGGTTTGAGAAACTCCATGATGTCCTGGGCTTCCCACCGCTTCGTTCCTTTTATCTTCGGCGTTTGGAACGAGACTCCAGGACATCCCAGTTGTCGAGCGAAATCGAGGTACTCGCGATCGTTATCTGGATGTTGACCTGCTGCTACGCGCATAGTCGTTGGTGCTGCTGTCATGTCGCTCCCCTTTAATTACTGATTAGGTCACTTACTTTTTCTCGAAGACTGCAAGATAGGCCGGATGTAAAGGATAGATTTTCGTTACCCATGCTGGATAGTGGGGTAGGTAGCTGTCCCGCAGAGTTTTAAAGCCATTTGCTTCAAAGATCTTTCGAACCGTCCTGCCACTAGGCCTATATATATGTGTGGGATCTGAGTCGTATAACTTGGAGTACTCCCACTTGGTTAAGGCGTTGGCAATGGTCGGCATATGGACCAAGACAATCGATCCTTTATGGCATGCCCCGGCAATAGATTGCACCCCAGCCTCAGGTTTTTCTAAGTGTTCAATGATGTTGATAGCTAACACCAAATCAAAAGTCTCATCGAACGGTATCGGTTGTTCCAAGTTACCCTGTATGAAATATCGAGTGGGCTTTCGCTTTGCCGCTACTTCAACAGCATGGTGGGCTATATCGACTCCTGCTAATTTCTCTGCCCCGTCAAAATAATCAAGGAGCCATCCATACCCACATCCCACATCTAAAACTTTTGATTGACTTAATGCGACTTTGCCGTATTTCTTGTAAAGCTTTACTAGTAAGCCATCACGCAATTTATCGATCTTTGTCTGCTGTGGCTCCCCTGCGTCATCTTGAGCGCTGTATAACTTTGCAAAGTATTCGAGATCAGCCTGAGCCTTCTCTTCATTTGAGGGACGATGCGGTTCCTGTGACAACTTGCCCCCCTTACTTCTAAAACTTGGGTGAAGTCTAGGTCGCAGCGTGGTGAAAAATAGCAATTTGAGGTCGATGAGTTTTGATTTATGCGTCTTAAGAGATGGCTGTTGCGGGATTCGTTTGGTCGATTCTCGTAATTTGATTGGACTCTATTAGTTGATAGTTGCCTGTCAAAGTCATCGCTGCAGCTCCTGTGATTCCAGCGCCATCAATTATGGAGAAGGAAAGGTCTCCGGCATTACTTCCAGTAGAAAAGGTTCCAACAGCCTCGAAGATGTATTCATGAACTGACGCTCCTGAGCGATAAGAATAAGCCTCTGTAACTAGCACCGAATATTTGAGATCCGAAACATTTGTTGTAAACACTTCCATTCCAAAGTTTCTCGTTTTCTGTGCAGTCGCTATGGCTCCAAATTGCCGAATTGAGAAGAAATATTTCTTGTTCGCCTGAAAAGTCACTACGGATTGACTTGTAACTCCCGTTCCTCCAGAACTCGTATTCAAAGTAAGCCCCAACGTGTCTCCATGAATGACCCTTGTTAAGCCCGCCGGACCAACTTCACCTCGTGCACCTGCGGCGCCTGCAGTTCCGGGCTCACCTTGAATACCTTGCAAACCTCGCGGACCTGTCTCACCTTGAATACCTTGTGCACCTGCTGGGCCTGCTACACCTGCTGCTCCGGACGTTCCCGCAGCACCTTGCGCTCCAACTGATCCGGCAGGACCAGCGGGGCCAGCAGGACCCGTTGCACCTGCAGGTCCAGTTGCACCTGCAGGCCCGGCGGGACCAGTTCCGCCCGATCCACCGCCCGATATTCCTGCGGGTCCGCGTTCACCATCTTTTCCGTTCGCGCCATCACGCCCATCTTTACCGTTGCTACCTTGTTTACCTGGTGCTCCTTGAGCACCTGCAACTCCTGCAGGTCCTATCAAACTTTTCGGAAGTGGCCACGCATTCTTTTTCTTTGGTCCATAAATATTCATCGCAACAGTGTCAATATAAAAATCACCGTTAATACCGATCGATGCGCTCGGCGCACCTATGCCATTAAGCAAGGTATTTACAACTGAGGATGAATTGCTTCTCTTCGCACTCTTCACAGCAACGCTCTTTGCCGATTTAGCTTTTGTGGCCGCAAATGCGCTATTCGCATCAACCATTGCAACGCTAGACATCAAGAGAAGCAGGGGGAGTGCGCGCCCTACTGAGGTCGCGACAGGGGAAGGTGTACTGCTCACGATGGCCTCCATGGCTGAGGTGAAATGGGAAATCCCAGCCGTGAAACTGGGAACCACCTGAGCATCGAGATAAGTGAAAACCGATTACTCTCCGCTGGCAACCGTCCGAAATCACCTGAAACCTGGACTTTAGCCACCTAACCCCCATAAAAATCTGAAATCCTGAGCCCCTGAACAGCCCAAATATTCACAAACGCCTCTAAGACTTCCTGGCTAATCTCCACAGAGAGTAGGAGCAACCTTCGGGATATCAGAGGGGTGCGAGGCCCTGATGAACGATGAAGAAGAAGGAGTACTGAATGAAGACGAGCATCAAGCTCGCTGCAGTCACTGCAGTAGCAGCTCTAACCCTAGGTTCTGCATCTGGCGCACTTGCCGATGATCGCGGAAAGGGAATGGGCCCTGGCGGCCCCAAAGGCGGCATGCGTATGGATGGCCCACGAGATGGTGGCGCAGGCGTCGCTGCAGTTCTCGCTGAGTTGGTCAAAGCAGGAACCATCACGCAGGCACAATCCGATGCAATTTCCAAGGCGCTCATCAATGCACCTGCCGCCGCCAAAGCTGCTCGTGATGCAGAGAAAGCTGCTCATGAGAAATTGCTTGCTGACACCGTTGGACTTGCATGGGCCGATATCGAAACTCGCCTCAAAGCAGGCGAAACTCTCGCTGCAATCGCAGGAGCAAAGAAAGATGCACTCATTGCCGCCCTTGTAAAAGAAGCAACTGATCGCATCGATGCAGCAGTAGCTGCCGGTCGCATGACAGCTGAGCAGGCAGCAACTGAGAAGACAGGTCTTACCGAGAGAATCACAGCCCACGTTGCAAGCGTCCATAAGGCTCAAGGCCCAATGGGTAAAGGCCCAATGGGTAAAGGCCCAATGGGTAAAGGCCCAATGGGTAAAGGCCCAATGGGTAAAGGCCCAATGGGTAAAGTCGTTGCACCTAAAGCAGCAGCGACTCCCTCAGCAACCACCGGCACAACCAATGCAAAGAGCAACGGCAAAGTTGTTGTGAAGCAGGTCAAGACAAGCACTACCAAGAAAGTCTCATAATAGGTAATAAGAAAGACCCCCGATGAAAGATGAGGCGCGCGTGGATAATAAAATCCACCGCGTCTTATCTTTTTTCTGAGAGTATCCCCCCATGAAAATCCATATCGCCAGCGATCATGCCGGGTTCGCCTACAAAACCCTCATCATCAGCCACCTCCACCTCAGTGGCCACGAAGTCGTCGACCACGGACCATTCGAGTATGAAGCCCTCGATGATTACCCAGTCTTCTGCCTAAGGGCAGCCGAAGCAGTGGGAGCCGAAGCCGGATCACTAGGTATCGTCCTCGGCGGTTCCGGAAATGGCGAACAAATCTCCGCCAACAAAGTCGCAGGAGTCCGCGCCGCCCTCGCGTGGAAGCCAGAGATCGCCAAGCTCGCCCGCCAACATAACAACGCCAATGTCCTCTCGATCGGCGAGCGCATGCACTCAGAAAAAGAGGCGCTCGAAATTGTCGATGCCTTCCTTGCCACTGATTACTCGAACGAGGAACGGCACACCCGACGGATCGACATGATTAGCGAATATGAAGAGAGTAAGAAACTTCCTCCGCTTTAGTCTCGAAAGAACCTCATCGTTTGTAGTAGAAAAAATCCGTTACCTGGTGCTCTTTTGTTAGCCCTTGCTCTTCAAATCGAGTAAGCGGTCGATGGGTAGGGCGTTCCACTACTCCGCCAACAAGTTGTGGAACTTGTGCAAACTCTGCCTCTATCCATTTCGCATACGGCTGCCAATCTGTGGCGATATGTAGCAACCCGTTAAATACTAACTTCGTGGCGAGTAATGGGATGAAATCTCCCTGGAGAAGTCTCCGTTTGTGATGGCGTAACTTCTGCCAAGGGTCAGGAAAGTAAATTCGAATCTCGTCGAAACTCTCATTCACAAATTTATTCTCGAGAATCTCCTTCACATCACCATGAACAATACGAATGTTCTGTAAGCCCATCTTTTCAATTCGCCAGAGCAGCGATCCCACCCCAGGCTTATGAACTTCAATGGCGATAATTGCAGTATCAGGTTCTGCCTGCGCCATCTCTGCTGTGGCCTCGCCCATCCCGCTACCGATCTCCAATACCCGTCGCGTGGCATTGGGAAATATCTTTCGCACCTCTATCGGGTCATGATGGGAGGCAGGAAGGAGAAAGCGCTCCCCCAATCGCTCGATCGCTCCCTCTTGGGCGGGTGTAATCCGAGCGCCACGCAACTTATAGGTGCGAATCGAATTGGGGCGCTCACCGCTTTCCCTGCTTTCCCTGTTTTCCCTGCTCTCCATAGGGCAAGGGTGCCACCAATGGGACAGATTTCTGGCCCTGGTGGTTGGATAGTGACCTCTTTCACCGCCTACAAGGAGTCATACAGTGCCTGGAGTCAATCTCACCCGCGACGAAGCCCTTGCTCGCTCAGCCCACATCACCGTCGATAGCTACCGCGTCGATCTTGACCTCACTACTGGCGCTGAAACCTTCCGGGCCCAGACCACAGTCAAGTTCCGTAGCAGCAAACCTGGAACTGCAACATTCATCGATGCAGTGGGCAAGTCGATGTACAGCGCAACGCTCAATGGCGCCGCGTTAGATGCAAGTGCTTTCGATGGTGAGAGCATCCACCTGACCAACCTTGCAGCAGAGAACACTCTTGTTGTCGACCTCGAGGCAATCTATTCGGTGAGCGGAGAAGGGCTCCATCGTTTTGTCGATCCAGCTGATTCTGAAATGTATCTCTACACCCAATTTGAAGTTGCCGATGCTCGTCGTATGTATGCCTGCTTTGATCAACCAGATCTCAAGGCAACCTTCACCCTCTCTGCAGTTACTCCACAGCACTGGGAAGTGATCTCCAACAATCCCATGGATAAGGTTGAGGAACTCTCAACTGATAGGAAACGGACCTCGTTTACCACTACCCCTGTGATGTCTACCTATATCACCGCTCTCGTTGCTGGTCCGTATCACAAAGAGTTCGACACGTACAAAGGCAAAAAGGAAGTTCCACTAGGGATCTACTGCCGGAAATCACTTGCCAAACATCTTGATGCAAGTGAGATCTTCCTCATCACCAAACAAGGCTTCGAATATTTCGAACGCGAATTTGGTTTAGCCTACCCATTCGATAAATACGATCAATTGGCGGTTGCCGAGTTTAATGCCGGTGCGATGGAGAATGCAGGGTGCGTCACCTTTGCCGAGGATTACTTTGTCTTTCGCAGCAAAGTGACAGATAAGAATTACAACTGGCGAGCTAATGTCATCCTCCACGAGATGGCGCATATGTGGTTTGGCGACCTTGTCACGATGTCCTGGTGGGATGATCTCTGGCTCAATGAATCATTTGCCGAATGGGCTTCCTACACCGCGCTCGCAGATGCGACGAAATTCAAGAACTCCTGGACCACCTTCAACGCCGAGCGAAAGAATTGGGCTTACCGACAAGACCAACTCTCCTCAACGCATCCCATTGTCGTTGATATGCACGACTTGGAAGCAGTTCGCACCAACTTCGATGGCATCACCTATGCCAAAGGCGCATCAGTGCTCCAACAATTGGTAGCGCACGTAGGGAAAGCGAATTTCGTAGCAGCGTTGAAGAAGTATTTTGCTAAACATGCATGGAAGAACACCACACTCAATGACCTGTTGGTAGAACTTGAAGCCACGAGCGGTCGCGATCTGAAGCCTTGGGTGGATACTTGGCTCTGCACCGCAGGAGTAAATACGCTCCGACCAGAGGTTTCGGTTGTCGATGGGAAGTATGCGGACGTCCACGTCAAGCAGGAACCACCCAAGATGCCAGCAGGATCGAAAGAACTTCGACCGCATCGAATGTCAGTGGGTATTTACGATCTCGTTGGCGAAAAACTCGTCCGTCGAAAGAGCCATGAACTTGATGTGGCGGGAAATTCAACATCAGTGGACGCGTTCAAAGGCGAGGCTGAAGGTGATCTTCTGCTCATCAATGATGGTGACCTCTCCTACGGAAAGATTCGTTTCGATGGCAAATCAGTGAAGACGCTAATCGCCAAACTCTCTGGCGTGGAAGAGCCGCTCACCCGCGCACTCTGTTGGTCAGCGACATGGGACATGCTCCGCGATGG
>VGAL01000013.1 GCA_016870715.1 Actinomycetota bacterium
CCATGCACCACCTGTATAGCGCCCTTGCGGACATGACATCTCTGCCACTTTTCGCTATATGTCAAGCCTTGGTAAGGTTCTTCGCGTTGCGTCGAATTGAGCCGCATGCTCCGCTGCTTGTGCGGGCCCCCGTCAATTCCTTTGAGTTTTAATCTTGCGATCGTACTCCCCAGGCGGGGCACTTAATGCGTTTGCTACGTCGCAGAAACCGTGGAAGGTTCCCACAACTAGTGCCCACCGTTTACAGCGTGGACTACCAGGGTATCTAATCCTGTTTGCTCCCCACGCTTTCGCTCCTCAGTGTCAGTAGTGGCCCAGAGGCCTGCCTTCGCCATTGGTGTTCCTCCTGATATCTGCGCATTCCACCGCTACACCAGGAATTCCAGCCTCCCCTACCACACTCAAGTTCGTCCGTATCGAATGCAGGCCTGAGGTTGAGCCTCAGGTTTTCACATCCGACGTAACGAACCACCTACGAGCTCTTTACGCCCAATAATTCCGGACAACGCTTGCACCCTATGTATTACCGCGGCTGCTGGCACATAGTTAGCCGGTGCTTCTTCTTCAGGTACCGTCACTTTCGCTTCTTCCCTGCTGAAAGCGGTTTACAACCCGAAGGCCTTCATCCCGCACGCGGCGTCGCTGGGTCAGGCTTTCGCCCATTGCCCAATATTCCCCACTGCTGCCTCCCGTAGGAGTCTGGGCCGTGTCTCAGTCCCAGTGTGGCCGGTCGCCCTCTCAGGCCGGCTACCCGTCGTCGCCTTGGTGAGCCATTACCTCACCAACAAGCTGATAGGCCGCGAGGTCATCCTTCACCGAAAAACTTTCCAACTCCGGCGATGCCGCCAGAGTTCCTATCCGGTATTAGCTCCGGTTTCCCGGAGTTATTCCAAAGTGAAGGGCAGATTCCTCACGTGTTACTCACCCGTTCGCCGCTAATCCATTTCCGAAGAAACTTCATCGCTCGACTTGCATGTGTTAAGCACGCCGCCAGCGTTCGTCCTGAGCCAGGATCAAACTCTCCAAAAATTCTTTTGGTCTGTTTGCCTAGCAGAGTCAAACAACTGTCGTTATTTGTCTTCTACCAAAGGAATCGTGACATTCTCCAAAGTACTACTCATGATCACTAACGCGAGATGGGCAGCTCAAAAAGAATGCCGACGAGTTAAAAATTGGCATTGACTTTATGGCACGCTGTTGAGTTCTCAAGGTACGGATGCGCACTCAACAAAACATTCCCATGTTTGGAAGAGGGCCCACTTCTAACTCACATTTAGCAAGACGCACGGGTGCGCAAACTTCATCGAGTGGAAGTGTGCTGAACGGCCAGTTTCGACTTACGCCCTATAACTGTCCGCTTCTCAGCGAGAGGAAAAGATTATGCCCTGGGCGGGTAAGGGGTCAAATCGGGCTCTTCCCCCCAGCCAGGGGTCGATTAACCAGAGCTCAAACTAAGCTAGAACTGCCCCGAGTTCGCGCTTGCCTTTACGTAGGAGTATCAAATTACCCTTTATTAATTGGCTTTTCTGCAAGATGAGGCTCTCGTCGGTTACCCGCTCGTTATTGATATACGCCCCGCCCTCTTTAATCAGGCGTCGGGCGGCCGATTTGGAGTCGCAGAGGCCAGATTGGGCAAAGGCATCGATAGCCAAGAGCCCCTCGGCAAAGGGGGTGTTGGGTAGGGCTTGGGCCGCAGCTGCGAGCATGGGGCCATCTACCTCCAGCAAATCACCCTGTCCAAAGAGCGCTTTAGATACCTCTTCGACTTTCACCATTGCATCATTTCCATGAACTCGCGCAGTGACATCGCGCGCTAAATAACGGGCTGCGTTGCGTGCGCCAGGTTTATCAGCAACTTCGCGTTCCAGCGCTGTTACCTCATCGCGCGAAGCAAATGTGAAAATCTTTATGTAAGAGATGACATCACGATCATCAACGCCTAACCAATATTGATAAAGCGCATAGGGAGAGGTTAATTCGCCATCAAGCCAGATAGTGCCGGTTGCAGTCTTGCCAAATTTTGTTCCATCAGCCTTCGTAACCAATGGAACAGTGAGGCAATGAGCGCTGCCCTGCTCCACTTTTCGGATGAGATCAAGGCCAGCGATGATGTTCCCCCACTGATCGCTGCCACCTATCTGCAAGGTGCAGTTATGGCGGCGAAATAGCTCAAGGAAATCAAAGCCTTGGAGTACTTGGTAAGAGAACTCGGTGTAAGAAATTCCATTTGCGTTAAGTCGAGAGGAGACCGAATCTTTTGCAAGCATCTGATTGACGCTGAAGTGCTTTCCAATATCACGTAAGAATGCAATGGCAGAAAGTGGAGCGGTCCAATCAAGATTGTTAACCACTAACGCGCCAGTCTCTGACTGATCGAATTCTAGATATGGCTCTACCTGCCTCCTGATTCGCGCAACAAAATCCGCAACTACGCTCTCATCATTGAGAGTTCGCTCTTCAGATTTTCCACTTGGGTCACCTACTAAACCTGTTGCACCACCTACTAGGGCAATCGGACGATGCCCTGCCAGTTGGAAACGTTTTAACACCAACAAGACTGCAAGACTTCCAATATGAAGGCTCGGGGCAGTTGGATCAAAGCCGATGTAAAGGGTGATTGGCCCTTTATCGAGAGCTGCGATCAATTCGTTTCGATCAGTAGTTTGGGCAATTAATCCACGCCATTGGAGATCATCAATTAACTCTTCTCCACGGAGAGTTGTGGCGCTCATCGTGCTCCCACTCCCCTTCTCTGTTTGGCCCGTGTGGCGCGGGTACCCAGTTTCTTCCCGGGTTTATTCCCGGTTTCCACTTCGCCCCATAGTTTTGCCAGAGCGGCAACGCGTTTGGTATTTGCACGTTTTGCCGCGGAGAGCAGAGTACCTAACTCAGATAGTTGCGTGCCGAGGGCTGCAGGGGCGGTGCCCCCTCTACTCTTTCGGGAGGCGACTGCGGCCTCTACGGTGAGCGCTTTGAAGATATCTTCGCCAAATAATTTATTGAGCGATTGGTAATCCGCCAAAGTGAGCTCTTCAAGGCCCAACTTTTTTCGTTCAGCCAGAGCTACCGCCTTCCCGGAAATCTCATGAGCTTTTGCAAAAGGTAAACCTTTGCGGACGAGATAGTCAGCCACTTCGGTGGCCAATGCGAAGCCGGAGGTTGCCCCTAAGAGCATTCGTTTTTCATCGAACTCCGTGCTTTCCACCATTCCGATAACCGCTGGAAGTAAAAGGATCAAGGTGTCAATTGAGTCAAAAACTGGTTCTTTATCCTCTTGCAGATCGCGGTTGTATGCGAATGGCAATCCTTTGAGCATCACCAACAGGGAGGTGAGGTTTCCCACCAATCGTCCGCTCTTACCGCGAGCAAGCTCGGCGACATCCGGATTCTTCTTCTGCGGCATAATCGAAGAGCCTGTGGAATAGGCATCATCTAACTTCGCCCAGCCAAATTCGGTAGAACTCCAGAGAATCCACTCCTCTCCAATTCGTGAGAGATGGATCCCAATCATTGCAGTGATAAAGAGGAATTCGGCAGCAAAGTCACGATCGCTTACAGCATCGATGCTGTTCCCCGCCGAAGAGTCAAAGTGGAGCGCTTTAGCAGAAGCTTCTGGGTTTGCGGCGAGAGAGCTGCCAGCAAGTGCGCCGGAGCCAAGTGGACTTACGCCAGCGCGTGACCACCACTGCTCTAACCGTTCGACATCTCGAAGGAGGGCATGAGCATGCTTGGCCAGTTCATGACCAAAAACTATAGGTTGAGCATGTTGGAGATGGGTAAAACCAGAGACGTAAGTGTGATCGTATCTCTTTGCCTGCTTTATGAACGACTCAATCAATTGGAGTAAGTGTGAAATCAAATCACCGCTAACGTCTCGAAGGTAGAGGCGAAGGTCCGTCGCGATTTGATCATTGCGAGAGCGACCAGCTCGAAGTTTTCCCGCAAGGTCGCCGATTCGGTCTCCGAGAACTCGCTCAATAACTCCATGGAGATCTTCATCAAGAATTGATGGGGTTATCAATCCCTTCGCAATATCTTTTCTCAATAGATCGAGCGCGTTCTCGATCTTTTTTCCTTCACTAGCAGAGAGGACTTTGCTCTTCACCAAATTTCGACAATGGGCCTTACTGCTGACGATGTCGTAAGGTGCCAAACGCCAATCGAAATGGACGCTACGTGAGAGCGCCGCCATGGCATCTGCAGTATTTGATGAGAATCTACCGCCCCACAGAGTCATGATGAGCCACCTCGGTTCTTTGCCTTTCCAATATTCTTCCCGGTTTCATCGAGATTCTCGGTATCAACATCCTCAGCTAAAGAAGATAAATAGCGGAGCACTTCATCAGACTTAAATTTCTCATTTACTATGACCATGACCGTGTCATCTCCGGCTATTGTTCCAATAATTTGAGAGAGCACGCCCGCGCGAGTTGCCCGATCAATGGCGCTTGCCAAAAGTTGCGCCCCGCCAGCAGGAGTGCGCAATACCAGGAGATTGCCGCTACTTTGGATAGCAACGAGAAGCTCATTGAGCAACCTGGCCACTCGATAGAGCGGTTCTTCCGGATTCTCGCTCGCTAGTTGGTAGCGCAACGCCCCCTTGCTATCGCGACCACGGACTGCACCGATCTCCTCAAGATCGCGACTTGCCGTAGCTTGAGTGACTGTAAATCCAGCGGTACGCAAGAGCTCTACCACTTCTGCTTGAGAATGGATTAACCCGGAAGCTATCCACTCTCGAATCCGCTCTTGCCGAGAAATCTTGGTATGCACTATTCCACTCATCATGCCACTCATCGCTCCTCCGATAACACAAGTGCTAACTTCGTTAGAAAGAAATCGACATCCGCTGGACTTGTGATGAGAGCAGGAGCAATTCGAAGGGTGCTGGGGTTAGGAGCATTAACAAGAATTCGCTCCTCTTCCAATCGCTTTTGAATGTGCTTTGCATTTGCCTTAAAAAGTTCAATCCCGATAAGTAAGCCAGCGCCGCGAACTTCTTTCACCCCAGGAATCTTGGATCCTTGCTCCATTAGAGTATTTCCCAAGACCTTTACCTGATCCAGAATCCGTTCGCTTTTGATAGTAGCGATAGCAGCTAGAGCTGCAGCAACCGAGGTAGGACTTCCACCAAATGTCGAACCATGACTTCCCGCTTGCAAAAGCGCAGCCGCTCTCCCAATTCCAATGGTGGCGCCTAGAGGTAGTCCGCCTCCTAATCCCTTGGCGAGCGTGATGATGTCAGGGGTGATCGCTTCTGCTTGATAAGCAAACCACGTTCCCGTTCGACCCATCCCTGTTTGCACCTCATCGACAGCCATGAGGGCGCCGGTTTGATTACAACGCTCTCTGATTGCGGTAAGAAAACCTCTCGGTGGCACGATTACTCCGGCTTCACCTTGAATTGGCTCAACAATGACCATGGAAGTCCGCTTGTTGATACCACGTTTGAGCGCAGCGAAATCACCGAAAGGAAGAAAAGTCACGCGCGGAATCAGCGGTTTGAAAGGGGCGCGTTTGCTCTCTTGACCGGTCATCGAAAGTGCGCCCATGGTTCGCCCGTGAAAACTATTGGTGAATGCAACTACTCGAGTACGTCCAGTTAATCGAGAAATCTTAAGGGCTGCTTCATTCGCTTCAGCCCCCGAATTGCAAAAGAAAGTTCGAGCGCTCTTGTCACCAACAAGACTCTGTAATTCTTCTGCAAGAAGCAATCCTTGGGGGTGAGCATAGAAATTACTTATGTGCGTCAGTTGGTGTAACTGTTTGGTGACAGCCTCGATGATTGTCGGATGCGCATGTCCGAGAATGTTGGTAGCGATTCCGCCAAGGAAATCGAGATACTCGACACCATTGGAATCCTGAACTTTGTTACCGCGACCAGTTACTAAGGTTAAGGATGGAGTGCCGTAATTTGCCATGAAAACTTCATCCCAGTTCTTCATCGGGTAATCACCGTTCCCTGATTCATAGCAATTGCATCTTTTAGCGCATTGGGAACTCTGCCATCGATGATTTGTGCGCTCCTTGCGCCCATTTTTATCGCATGTAGACAGGCAGCAATTTTAGGAATCATCCCGTCAGAGAGATTGGGCAAAAGCGCCTCCGCTTCGCTATAAGTAATCTGTGCGACAAGCGAGTCCATGTTGGGCCAATCCTTCAACAGACCAGGGACATCAGTAAGAAAGATTGCTCGTTCCACTTGTAGGGCTCCAGCTAGGGCGCCCGCAGCCGAGTCGGCATTCACGTTGTATGGATATCCCTCTTCGTCAGCAGAGACCGGAGCAACCACTGGAATAAATCCATCTGCGAGGAGCGTCGTAATTATTTTCGTGTTGACCGCGACAATCTCTCCGACTTGACCAACATCGATCCTTTCGCCTGCGCCACTCTTGCTCAGTTTTTCAACGATCAACAATTGGGCATCACGTCCAGTGATACCCACAGCAGAACCCCCAGCCTGGATGAGCAAATTAGTTACATCACGGAGCACTCGCCCGGTTAGCACCATCTCTACTACATCCATCATTTCGGGTGTTGTAACTCGTAAACCAGCGACAGTTTCGGTAGAGATTGATCGAGCCTTCAACTCTCTTTCGATCTGTGGACCACCACCATGCACAACAACCACTTGCTCGCCATTGTTTCTCAAACTCACAACATTTTCTGCGAATGAGGCCGCCAACTCTTCATTGACCATCGCATGGCCACCGTACTTAACAACAATCATGATGAATAGGCCGAATTCTCATGGACATACATAGTTGAAAGATCGTTCGTAAGGATTTCTGCTTCGTGATTTCCAGTCTTGATATCGATCAGAATCTCAATTCTTCCATCTTTCATCGACACTAGACGACGATCTTCATGCGGTGCAGAGTTCTTAGCGACCATGACCCCATTGATGCTCACGTCGATTGTTGTGGGGTCAAAATTTGCTGTAGAAGTTCCAACGGCAGCAAGTATTCGCCCCCAATTTGGATCCTCACCAAATAATGCACACTTAAGGAGGTTATTCCGGGCGCACGCTCTGCCTACATCAACTGCATCCGCATCGGATGCCGCATTAATGGTTCTAATCGCGATAACTTTGGTATGCCCCTCAGCATCGCCAATCAGTTGATCGGCAAGCGATCGACATACTTCAATCATCCCTGACTGCAATTTGGAGTATGTCAGTGCTGCGCCCTCCCCGCTAGCGAGTGCTATCACCGAATCATTGGTTGAAGTGCAGCCATCAGAATCAATGCGGTCAAAGGTTAAAGCAGTTGCCTCACTAAGGGCCGACTGCAAATCACTAGCGTTGGTATCAGCATCTGTAGCGACAACGCAGAGCATTGTTGCCAACGCTGGAGCTAACATACCCGCTCCCTTGGCAATACCAACAAAGCGAACTCCATCTATTTCACAAACGGCAATCTTGAAGTGTGAATCGGTTGTCATGATCGCTTCCGCTGCTAATTCCCAATTTAGCTCTGATAGCAAAGCTTGAGCCCTCTTCGCTCCGTCCAAGATCTTGGCAAGGGGTAATCTTTCGCCAATCAAGCCAGTGCTACAGATCGCTACGTCGCTCGCTGAGATTCCTAGAATCTGCGCAACATGTTCAGCACTTCTATGAGTGTCGGCAAACCCCTCTGGACCAGTGCAGGCGTTCGCGCCACCTGAGTTAAGTAAGACTGCATCGATACGTCCATCAGCAACTACTTGCTTGCTCCAGATAACCGGGGCGGCGCTCACTCTATTTTTGGTAAAGACAGCAGCGCCGATTTTCTTACTTCCCACATTGACTATCAGCGCCAAATCTTTGGCGCCATTGCTCTTTATGCCAGCTGCAACTCCCGAAACTTGGAAACCCTTGGGAAATTTCATCGCACGCCTACCGTGGAAAGTCCTGCTGCTTCGTCAAATCCCAATATCAAATTGGCATTTTGGAGCGCCTGCCCAGCCGCACCCTTACCAAGATTGTCGATTGCGCTCACGATTATCGCTCTGCCTACATGTTCATCGAAGGCCACCTGAATGGCAACGGAGTTACTACCAATGAGCGAATTTGTTTGTGGCCAAGCCCCTTCGGGAAGTAGATGGATAAATTTCTCGTGCTCATAATGTGCACGGAAAGTATCGCGAATTTCCAGAAGCGATGAATTCTCAATTGGAATACTTATCGAAGCGAGGATTCCTCGTGGTAGGGGTGCTAGAAAAGGTGTAAAGGAAAGAGCGATTTCTTCGTGGGCAATTCCCTGAATAGCCTGCTCAATTTCAGGAGTGTGTTGATGTACTCCGCCAACTTTATATGCAGAGAGCGAGTTCATCACCTCGCTGCCAATGAGATTTACCTTTGCACTTCGACCAGCTCCCGTGGTCCCTGATGCAGCGGTAACCACGATGTCTGCAAAGTTCACCTTGGTTGCAAGTGCGACAAATGGAGCAATCGCTACGGAGATTGCTGTTGCATAACACCCTGGGTTAGCAACTCGATTGGCGCTAGAGATCAGTTTTCGGGCCCCCGGAAGTTCCGGAAGTCCATATGCCCACGATCCATAATGTTTCCCGCTGTAATATCTCTCCCACGCGGCAGTTGAGTTCAACCTAAAATCAGCGCCAAGATCAACAATCTTCTTTCCTGCAAAAGATTTTTCATGTTCCTGAATTAATTTTCCCGATTCCCCATGCGGTAGCGCTAAGAAAATTAGATCCGCGCTTGCAACATGCCCCTCGGCCAATCCTTCGAAAGTGGCGGGATGAGTTGCAAACAATTGGGGATGAATGGCGCTGATGGGCTCCCCCGCGTTGGAATGGGCAATCGCCTTGTGGAGCGAGAGTTCTGGATGGCCATCAATGAGACGGAGTAGTTCGCCGCCGCTATAGCCGCTGGCTCCAATGACTGTTACCTTCATCTGTGTAAATATACACTAAAATGCAAATTTATGCACTAGCCGCGGAGGCGCGCTCCTAATTTGGCGGCGGCAGCCACCGCCGAATCACGGAGAGATGCCACCTCCTCTGCAGTCAGGGTCCGATCTGGAGCGCGGAAGGTGAGGGTAAATGCGTAGGAAATCTCATTCTCAGCTAACGGTTTTCCTCGGTAGCGATCGAAGAGTTCAACCTTTTCCAGCAGCGCTCCGCCCCCGGAGCGCAAGGCGCGAATAACCGATGCGATTTCACAGGACTCTGGCACGACGAGCGCTACATCTTGAATCGTAGGAACCATGTTAGAGAGCGGTTGCGCTTGGGTTGGCCCAACTACTGGTAGCGCCCCAAAATTAAGCATCAAAGCGCTGGAACGTTCTGGCAATCCAAAGTGAGCGATGATTCGAGGATGCAGCTCGCCCACATGTGCCGCCGCAAAATCGCCCACTCGTAACTCCGCACAACGTCCAGGGTGCCAAGGGGTGAAATCGCTTCGATGCACCGTTGCTTGATGCCCGGTTATTTCGATTATTTCTTGGGCAAGGCTAATTGCATCATGCCAACCATACGAGCGACCTTTACCTAACCAACTATCGCTCTGCGCATCCCCCATCAACAGAATTCCAACTACGAGCATCTGGTGCGGCACGCTTGCATACAACGCGGCGATCTCCTCTGGCGTGGGTCGCTGCTGGGTACCCAATGTCGGTGGCGGTGGAATGGTCTCTGGTGCGCGAAATACGCTTCCTATCTCAAAAAGCGCCATTGATTTAGCGCCACGACCCATATTTCGGACTGCAGCGTCAATCAACCCGGGAACCATGTGTGGCCTGAGTAATGGCTCTTTCTCGGAGATGGGATTCGCGATTCGATAACTTCGAGCTCGAGCTCCAGTGAACCCCATTCGGTCAATCGTCTCTTGGCTGATAAAAGGGTAGTTCTGTACTTCAAGCAAACCGCGATCGGCAAGATACTGAGCAATGCGTCGACGTCTCTTTTGAAGCGGAGTCAATCCTCGACTGAGCGGTGAGGGTGGAAGTAGAGATGGAATCTTCTCGTATCCCTCAATTCGCGCAACCTCTTCTACCAAATCTGCTTTCATCATTAAATCAGATCTCCAAGAAGGTGGCGTTACCTCCCAGATCGAATTATTGGTGGCAACCAGAGCGCCAATACTAACCAATGCGTTCTTCACAACATCATGTGAATAGTGACCACCGATTAACTCGCTTACATAATTGGGGTCTAGGGAAATTACGCCGGTAGGTGAGGGTGCACCATCACTCTTGCCGCCTAGGTAGCGACCACCAGCAAACTCGGTCAACAAGGCGATAGCTCGCGCTGATGCGAGAGTGGGTAGTTGCGGATCCACTCCTCGCTCGAAGCGTCGCGATGCTTCGGTTGAGAGCTTATGTGCCCGAGCATTCTTTGCGACATCCATCGGGAAGAAGTGGGCTGCTTCGATGGTGATGGAACGTGTCTCGTTAGTAACTTCTGAATTAAGGCCACCCATGGTTCCCGCTAATGCCAAGGCGCCATTTTCATCTGCTATTAACAAGTCATTCTCACCCAGAGGATGTTCTTGGCCATCGAGCGTCGTCAGCGTTGCAGTTTTGCCGGCGCGACGAACCTTAAGATTACCTACGATTTTGGATTTATCGAAAGCATGTAGTGGCTGACCAAATTCCAACATCACATAATTAGTAACATCGACCGCAAGAGATATCGATCTCATGCCAGCCATTTGCAAGCGACGAACCATTGAAAATGGAGTTGGCGCGCTCACATCTACCTCTTCGATGGAACGAAGTACGATGAAATCCGCTCCTGCTTCTATTTGTGGAGTCGTTACCTCTGGACTCTCGTTTAAAGGAAGTTCGGGTGCGAGAGTGATGGGATCGGTAAATGGCAGATTAAATCTAAGGGCAAGTTCACGAGCAATACCTCGTATTGACATCGCATATCCACGATCAGGATTTATTGCGATATCGAGAATGATGTCATTTAACATCAAGAGTTCTATCGCATCGCTACCTCTTGTTATTGTTGCCATTCCAGGATGTTCGGGGTTAAGAACAATAATGCCGGTGTGATCATCGCCCATCCCCAATTCCCGGGCGCTACAAATCATTCCATCGCTTTTCTTTCCATACGTTTGGCGAGCAGAGATGGCAAAGTTTCCGGGGAGAACCGAACCTGGAAGCGCCAATACGACAAAATCTCCGACGGTGAAATTCCGGGCGCCACAGATCACATAACGCTCCTCGTGTGCCGCTACCTTTACATACCTAATCGGCTTCTTCTGTCCCTCGACTTCCTCAATCTCCAGTACCTGCGCAACTTGAATGGGACCGTGAATCTCGCTCCGTAAATCTTGAACGCCTTCTACCTCAAAACCCAGGCTCACAAGTTTGTCGACGATCTCATCTGCTGTAAGTGAGGCTGGGAGTGGAACAAACTCGCGGACCCATGACAATGGAACTTTCATCGGCCAACTCCAAATTGCGCGGTGAAGCGAACATCACCCTCAACGATTTCTCGCATATCAGAAATTCCATGACGGAACATGAGAGTCCGCTCGAGCCCCATTCCAAATGCAAAACCGGAGTATTCCTCGACATCAACGCCACAGGCGATTAGAACTTTGGGGTTGACCATTCCGCAGCCGCCCCATTCGACCCAACCCTCACCTTTACATGTCCGGCAATCACTCGATTCTCCGCGACAGAGGAAGCAACGAATATCTACTTCGGCGCTTGGTTCAGTGAAGGGAAAGAAGGAGGGGCGCAATCGTGTCGTGATTCCCTCACCGAACATGGCGGTTGCGAAGTAATCAAGAGTGCCTTTGAGGTGCGCCATTGTTATCTTTCGATCTACGACCAATCCCTCAACTTGATTGAAGACCGGGGTGTGTGTGGCATCTAATTCATCGGACCTGAAGGTCCGTCCTGGACAGATTACATAAATCGGAGGTTTCCGATCAAGCATCGTTCGCACCTGCACTGGTGATGTATGCGTTCGAAGGACCAACTTGGTGCTCAATGGTTCAATAAAGAATGTATCTTGCATGGTGCGAGCAGGATGATCAGCAGGAATATTGAGAGCATCAAAGTTAAGCCATTCGGACTCCAACTCTGGCCCTTCTGCTACCTCATAACCTAATCCGATAAAGAGATCGCAAATGTCATCTCGAAGAATCGTAAGTGGGTGCAATCCACCACGCTGTGAATTCCGAGTAGGTAGGGTCACATCGACTTGCTCTTCAATCAGAATGCGATTATCCCGCTCAGATATCAAGAACTCCTCGCGCGCTCTGGCGATGGCGGTAATCTCGCTTTTTACTGAATTAATCTCCTGACCCCGCGCAGCGCGATCAATTGGGGCCAATTTCCCAAGTTCGCGATTGGCTAGGGCAATCGGAGACTTCTCTCCAAGATGCGCTAACCGAGCACTCTTGAAATCATCAAGATTTGCAGCCTGGTCAAATGCCCTCTTGGCAGCAGAGATAAGTTCGCGCAGGTCCTCAGACACCGCATAATTCTAGCGAAAGTTTATGAATTGACGTGGAAGAGGGTAATAGCCACTGCCGTTGCTAAATTAAGGCTCTCTGCATTTCCACGCATCGGAATCGACACGCTCTCATCTGCCAGACTGGCCATCTCCTTACTCAATCCTCGAGCCTCATTTCCAAAGATCCAAAGCGCACCCTTGCCACTAAGTTCAGTCAGTTTCCTTCTACCACCACCATCGGTGGCATAGATTTCACGTCCTCTAGCGCGAGCAGTTTTCACCGCCGTGACTACGTCAACTTCCCGCATCACTGGAATATGCCAGAGCGACCCAGCCGTTGCGCGGACTACTTTGGGTGAGAATGGATCGACGCTGCCTGGAGAGAGCAGCACTCCTGCAGAGCCAAGTGCATCAGCTGTTCTAATAATTGTTCCTAAATTACCGGGGTCATTGATTTCGAAGCAGTAGATAAGCGGTAGTTCTGTATTAGCAAAAATATGGTCTCCGTTTTTCTCCTCTGAAACCGAACATATCGCGAGCACTCCTTGAGAATGCTCCACAGTGGAGATAGCTGACATCACTTTTTCTGAGAGGTAGATTGCATGCGAAAGTGATGTTTTCGGTAGTAGTTGTGCGCCGCTCTCGGTAACATACAAGGTATCCACCGGAAACCTATTCGAATCTAACGCTGCCAGAACGGCGGCAGGCCCCTCGGCAATGAATTGCTTCGCACTTTTTCTGCCCTTAGATGCGTGAAGAGCCTTCACGCGAGCAACATGGCTCGAATGAAGGCTCTTAATAACCTCGTTAAGAGAGGACAACGTTCTTTCGCGCTACTTCAACAAGAGCGGTGAATGCCGCCGGATCATTGATAGCCATATCAGCAAGAACTCGACGATCTACATCGATGCCGGCAACTTTCAAACCCTGCATGAAACGGTTATATGTCATGTTGTTAGCACGCGCTGCAGCGTTGATGCGGGTAATCCACAAACGACGAAATTGCCCCTTTTTATCCTTACGGTCGTTGAAGGCATAGACCATCGAGTGCGTGACCTGCTCCTTGGCTCGGGAGAAGAGTCGTGAGCGTTGGCCGGTGTAACCGCTGGCTCGCTCTAGTGTGGTGCGACGTTTCTTTGCGGCATGGACGCCGCGTTTTGCTCTCGCCATTTCAGATCTCCCTTACTTCAAACCTAATAGTCGTTTTGCCGTGTTACTCGTTGCCTCATTGGCGACTACGTCGCCGGAAAGACGGCGAGTACGACGAGAGGATTTGCCCTCGAGTAGATGGCGCTTGCCGGCACGCTCACGTTTAATTTTTCCGCTACCGGTCAGCTTGAAGCGCTTCTTTGCGCCGCTATGCGTCTTCATCTTTGGCATAAATTCCTCTTTCGTTTTCTCTAGTTTGAGCCCTTGCGCTTTGTTGGCGCAAGAACCATGACCATGTTTCTGCCATCGAGCTTCGGAGCAAACTCCACAGTTGCGATCGCAGCGACATCTTCGGAAAGTTTCTGCAGCACTCGGAAACCTGTGTCAGGACGTGCCTGCTCCCTACCGCGGAACATCATCGTCACCTTCACCTTATCTCCACCAAGAAGGAACCGTTCGATGTGAGCTTTCTTCGTCTCGTAATCGTGCGTGTCAATCTTTGGTCGCATCTTCATCTCTTTGACCACCACATGCGTTTGATTCTTGCGAGCCAAACGAGCCTTCTGTGCGATTTCGTATTTGTACTTTCCGAAATCCATCACTTTGCAAACTGGGGGTTGTGCATCGGGAGCAATTTCGACGAGGTCGAGTCCAACTTCCTCTGCCATTCGAATTGCCTGATCGATTGCCACCACTCCCACTTGCTCGCCATTTGGTCCGATTAAGCGAACCTCAGGCACGCGGATGAGATCGTTGATGCGTGGTTCTGCGCTGATAACTTCTCCTTCTCTTACCGTAAATAGACGCAAGGAGAATCCGCCCCAAACTTTCCCGCAGGAAAGTGGCGTGAACCCCGTAGAGCCCTCGTTCGGGCTAGAGGTGGGAGTCTGGCTCCTCTTTGCGCTGCCTTCGATTACTCAAAGAGCAGGGGGAAAGGTTACCCCAGCGAGAGCGGGGCGGCCTAATTGGCTAAAAAAGGCTCGGCTCAGGCCCCTACGGCGTGGACCCCACCATCAACATGGATGATCTCGCCCGTGGTCTTCGGGAACCAATCAGAGAGCAGGGCCACTGCACCTTTGGCGGCAGGAACGGGGTCGGCGATATCCCAATGTAGAGGCGCGCGCTGGCTCCAGACTGATTCGAATTCGGCAAAGCCGGGGATCGATTTCGCCGCCATCGTCTTAATCGGTCCTGCAGCAATCAGATTTACTCTGATGTTCTCCTTGCCCAAATCGCGCGCTAAGTAACGAGTCGCTGATTCGAGAGCAGCTTTCGCAACTCCCATCCAGTCATACTGTGGCCAGGCCACAGTTGCATCAAAATCCATTCCTACAACGGAGCCACCCTCGCTCATCAATTCCTTTGCCGCCATTGTTAGTGAGACGAGAGAGTAGGCAGAGACATGGAGCGCTACTGCGACATCATCCCAAGGAGTGTTGAGGAAATTTCCTCCTAAAGCACTTTCGGGAGCAAAACCAATGGAATGAACCACGCCATCTAAATGTGAGTGATGTTCACGAATCTTCGATGCCAATTCTTTGAGGTGTTCTTGATTGGTTACATCCAATTCAATGACAGGAGCAACTTTTGGTAACCGTCCTGCGATGCGAGTAGTGATGCTCATAGCGCGACCAAAAGAGGAGAGTAGGACTTCGCCCCCTTCTTCCTGAATTAATCGCGCAATATGGAATGCAATAGATTGATCCGTAAGAACTCCGGTGACCAAAAACTTCTTTCCATTTACTAATCCGACCATTCTTAGTGCCCCATTCCCAATCCGCCATCAACGGGGATGACTGCCCCGGAAATGTAACTCGCCTCTGGTGATGCAAGAAAGAAAACTACCTCCGCTATTTCTTCAGCGGTAGCAAACCGTCCCAACGGGATTGCAGTCGCGATTTCTGATTTCCGCTCATCAGAGAGCGCATGGGTCATATCAGTTTCCACAAAACCGGGCGCGATCACATTTGCAGTTATATTTCGAGAGCCTAGCTCGCGCGTTAGAGATCGAGCCAAACCAATCAAGGCTGATTTAGTTCCTGCGTAGTTACTCTGTCCTGCGCTACCCAAAAGGGCAACGACTGAGCCAATAAATATGAGCCTTCCCCGCTTAAGCTTCAACATTCCCTTAGAAGCCCGTTTGGCCGTCTTGAACGCGCCTCCAAAATTGACATCGTTGACTTCGTCAAATTCTTCATCACTCATACGTAATATCAAGTTATCTTTTGTAATGCCGGCATTAGCAATCAAAATCTCTACCGGACCCAACTCTTTCTCAATTGCTGCAAATGCAGCATCTAGAGTGGCGACATCAGTGACATCAAGATTGATCGAGACTATAGGTTGGGAAAAATCAGGGGCTCTGCTCGTTCGATGTCCTATAACAACCCAATCTCCAGCCTTGGCAAAACGTTCTGCGATCGCTCTTCCAATACCTCGATTTCCTCCAGTGACCAAGACCACTCTCGCCCCGAGCGTGCGCTCTCCTTGGCCAGACCCCTCGTGAGACCCCATAAGAGACACGGTATCGGCTCCATTCGCTACTAGCACGTAACCCAATAGATTAAATAGTGCGGAGCGCGGTGGAACTCTCTACCGTTACCCCGTGGCGAAAAATGAGGGTGAAATCCATTCGATAACAGATGCCCAGCCATCTCTCACGGTAGATCAGCGCGCCAGGCAAATTCGCTACTTCTATTCCATGATGTTTCGTACCGCCTGTTTCATTGCCACAGTGTTGCTACCCAGCCCTTGGCGCTGGTTCACGTTGGTAGGTGCCGTTGTCGTTCCATATATTGCCGTCATCGTTGCAAATGCCGGCAGAGAAACGGTGCTGAGACCAGAATCCCTTGGTCGGATGAATAGTCGAGCTATCGGGAGCTCTAGTATTAAGCATGGCAGCGAAGAGTCGAAGTAGCTCCATACTTTTCTCGCTTGTTGCACTTCTGGCAATTGCATTCTGTGTTCGCCTCGGATTCTGGCAATTTGATAGGTATCAATTGCGTCACGACATCACTCAAAATATCAAATTAGCCCTATCGCAAGAAGCAACGCGATTAGATTCTTCTACACAAAACCAAGTTGATGCATGGATGAAGGTTTCCATCGAAGGTCGATTTGATCCGGCTTATCAGAAGTTATTCCGCGGTCACTATTTTCAGGAGCGATACGGACTCGAGGTTCTCTCACTTTTTATACCCAACGACAGCGAAGTGGCGCCAATTTGGGTTGACCGAGGGTGGATTGAAACGAATGAAGATGCCGCAACCACAACCAATATTCCTGAACCGCCCAAAGGCAGTGTCATCATCAATGGCATCCTGCGAAAATATGATGATGCAAGTGCATCAGGCGGCATCTTCTTCGCCCTTCCCGCACCAAGAATAGGTCGAATAGATGAGTTATCACTTCAAGAAGTATTCTCTGGAGAAACTTTTCATAAGTACCTGAAATTACAAAAGTCAGCGACTGATTCTGCACTTGCGATTACTCCACTCTCTCCTCCCGGCAAAGGACCACACCTTGCCTATGCCATTCAATGGTGGATATTTGCCCTCCTTATCGCTGGCACCAGAATCGCTTTATACAGGGGCGAACGGAGAGGTTAGATAGTGAGTGGCCGAAGCGGCGCTTAGCTTGAGAACTGTCTTTGATAGAGGTCGGCATATAGACCTTTACTGTTGAGCAGAGATTCGTGGCTGCCTTGCCCAACTATTCCTCCATCATTAAGAACCAAAATTGCATCTGCTTCGCGAATGGTGGAAAGTCGGTGGGCAATGACGATGCTCGTCCTGTCTTTGAGAACTTCCTTAAAAGCTAATTGAACTAGCGCTTCATTTTCAGCATCAAGGTGTGCAGTTGCCTCATCGAGTAGCACGATCTTCGGATCTTTCAATATCAACCGAGCGATAGCAAGACGTGCTTTTTCCCCGCCGGAGAGGCGATAGCCTCGCTCCCCTACCATCGTCTGCAAACCATCCGGGAGTGAGGTCACGAGATCCCAAATCTGAGCTAACTCACAAGCGTTTTGTAGTTGAGCCGCGGAGGCATCTATCCGTGCATAGCGAAGATTTGATTCGATTGTGTCATGGAATAGATGAGCATCCTGAGTGACAACTCCAATCGTTCTCCGCAATTGTTCCAGTGACATCTCTCGAATATCCACTCCGCCAATCGAAATCGAGCCGCCATTGACATCATAAAGACGAGGGATTAACGAGATGATGGTGGTCTTTCCCGCCCCTGATGGGCCAACAAGGGCAACCATCTCTCCCTCTTCCGCAACGAATGAAACATTTTTGAGAATTTGCTCGCTATGTGACATCTCGGGCTTCGCGACAGTTTCCAATGATGCTAGGGATACTTCTGAACCCTTGGGATATGAGAAATCAACGCGATCAAATACCAGACGTGTATTCGCTGGCATTTCTTTAGGGTGCGCCGGGGATTTCACCATGGGCTCTAAATCCAAAACTTCAAAAACCCGCTCAAATGAGACCAGAGCAGTCATGACATCTACTCGAACATTCGAAAGCGCAGTAAGTGGACCATAGAGCCTGGCCAAAAGTGCCGCTATCGCCAAGAGCTTGCCTACAGAGATAGCGCCGGAAATTGCTAACTGTCCGCCAAGTCCATAAGCAATCGCCGTTGAAATAGAGGCGACGAGCGTCAGGCCAATGAAAAAGATTCGATTAGCGAGCGCAATCTTGATACCAATATCAACAACTTTTCGTGCCTTTCCTCGGAAACTCTGCCCTTCCGCTTTGCCGTCGCCATAGAGTGAGACCAGCAGAGCTCCTGAGACATTAAAACGTTCATTCATCATCCCAGACATCTCCGCATTGCCATTCATCGAATCCCGTGTAAGTGCTTGGATGCGCCGTCCCATGGCGCGAGCTGGCAAGAGAAAAATCGGTACCAAGATAAGGGAGATCAGAGTGATTTGCCACGATAGATAGAGCATTGCACCAAGCACGAGTAGAAGTGAGAGCACGTTAGAAACCACTCCGGCAAGCGTTGAAGTGAACGCTTGCTGCGCACCGATGACATCGGAGTTCAGCCGTGAAATTAATGCACCAGTCTGAGTCCTAGTAAAGAATGCGATTGATTGACGCTGAACATGTTCAAAGACCTGTGACCGCAAGTCAAAGATTAGACCCTCACCGATTTGCGAGCTAAACCAACGACCGATGATATTTATTGCAGCATCGAAAATTGCCAACGCTGCAATTATCAGAGCAATGATTGTGACAATCGAACCATTCTTGGGAATGACCCCATCATCAATCAAACGTGAGAGCAATAATGGAGTCGTAATCACGAGCACTGCATCAATGATTACCGTAATGAGAAAGAAGATGACTTGGGTTCGATATGGGCTCGCAAATGAAACTATCCGTTTTAGCGTGCCCGGCTGTAGCTTTATATTTTTAACCGACTGGTCTTGCGTCATGGAGCGATACATCATCCATGGCACTTGCAAAGTCATTGTAGATTCCAGTGACTAGCGGAACTAAACAGTGAATCCGAGGGCGCGCAATTGCTCTCTTCCCGATTCGGTGATTTTATCGGGGCCCCATGGCGGCATCCACACCCAATTAATGCGCACATCATCGGCAAGACCATCGAGCGCTCGCTTGGTTTGATCCTCGATGACATCTGTGAGCGGGCATGCTGCCGAAGTGAGAGTCATATCTAAAACTGCGATGTTCGATGAATCGACGGTGATGCCATACACCAAGCCGAGATCGACCACGTTAATTCCCAACTCAGGATCAACCACATCCTTCATTGCTTCAGTTAAATCCTCGATTGATGTACTCACGCTCTCCCCGATCTCTCCATCATTTACTCTGTTCGCGCTGTTCGCCCTGTTCGCTCTCTCGACTTTCACGAAGCGCCGCATCGCGAAAAGCCATCCAACCTAGCAACGCACACTTTACTCGAGCGGGATATTTCGCTACCCCCGAGAAGGCCACCGCATCCTCTAGAACCTCGATATCGCCAGAAAAATTCCCTTTGCTCTGCATCAGGTCGAGGAAAAGGCGCTCCAATTCCAGGCCCTGCACTTTTGACTTCCCACTGACTAAATCACACATTATTGAGGTGCTAGCTTGCGAGATCGAACACCCCACCCCATTCCATGAGATTGACGCAAGGACTCCCTCCTCGACCGAAAGTCGGAGCGTTACCTCATCGCCACAACTTGGGTTGTTGTGATGGACTTCAACATCGTAAGGAGAGTGCAACTGCTTATGATGAGGATTCTTGTAATGATCGAGAATAATCTCTTGGTAGAGCGACTCTAAACTCATCTTCTCACCTGAACTACACCTTGAAGAATTTCTTTGCATCAATGATGCCAGCAATCAATTGATCAATCTCATCTGCGCTGTTGTAAAGATAGAAACTTGCGCGGGTGGTTGCCTGGACTTTCATCGATTGCATCAAAGGCCATGCACAGTGATGCCCGGTACGTACCGCAATTCCTTTATCATCGAGAACCTGTCCCATATCGTGGGGATGAATACCCTCGACAGTGAATGAGACCACACCGCCACGATTCTTTAGATCTGTGGGGCCAATTATGGTCAATCCTGGAATGCTCACCAAACCTTCGAGCGCTCTGGCGGTTAACTGATGCTCATGTTCTGCTATCGCGCCCATCCCCACACCATTCAGGTATTTAATCGCAGCAAACAGGCCAACCACCTGTGCCATATTGGGAACGCCTGCTTCAAACTTTTTTGGCGGAGCGGCAAATTGCGCTGAATCTATGGTTGCACTTTCGATCATTGAACCACCAGTAAGCATCGGCGGCATCTGTTCGAGTAATTCATATCGTCCCCAGAGCACACCCACACCGGTGGGACCGAGCGCCTTATGGCCGGAGAATGCAAGGAAATCTATATCGAGCGCTAGAACATCCACTCCGAAATGTGGAACGGATTGACATGCATCGAGAACAAAAATCGAACCAACCTCGCGCACTCGCCTTGAGATCCGGTCAACATCTGTGATCGCTCCCGTCACGTTGGATTGATGCGTGAGCGCTACAACTGCCGTCTTCTCATCGATAATCGAATCGATATCCAGAAGATTCATCCGTCCTTGATTATCAACTGGAAACCATCGGAGCGTTGCACCGGTCCGTTGAGCCAGCTGTTGCCAGGGCAGGAGATTTGCATGATGTTCTAACTCTGAAACCACAATGTTCATTGAGGCATCTACGAAGAAAGGAGATTTCGTATTTTGTGCACCAATACTGGAGTTCAAAAAACCGTACGCGACCAGGTTCAAGGATTCTGTGGCGCTCTTGGTGAAAATAATTTCATCAACTTGCGCATTGAGGAAAGTTGCAACCATCTCTCGGGCACCTTCAAAAGCATCGGTCGCTTCCTCGGCGAGCAGGTGCGCACCACGATGGACTGCAGCATTATGGTGAAAGTAGAACTCTCGTTCAGCATCAACAACTGAGCGAGGCTTCTGTGATGTTGCGCCGTTGTCCAGGTAGATGAGCTTGTTACCGTTTCGAACTATCCTCGAGAGGATGGGAAAGTCCGCCCGCAACAAATCCACATCAAATGTTGGCATTAGCTACGCGTGTACTCCGCATATCCTTCAGATTCAAGACGATCGGCAAGTTCTGCCCCGCCTTGCTCGACAATCTTCCCTCCTGCAAAAACGTGGACGAAATCCGGTTTGATGTAGCGAAGAATTCTGGTGTAATGCGTAATTAGCATAATTCCAACATCACTCTTAGCCTTGATGCGATTTACCCCTTCAGAGACGATTCGAAGCGCATCGACATCTAGTCCAGAGTCGGTCTCATCAAGAATGGCAATCTTTGGTTTCAATAACTCCATTTGCAGAATCTCATGGCGTTTCTTCTCGCCACCTGAGAATCCCTCGTTGACATTTCGCTCAGAGAAAGTTGGATCCATTCCCAGCGAGCTCATCGCATCCTTCACCTCACCAACCCAGGTGCGCACCTTCGGCGCTTCGCCTCGAATGGCAGTCGCTGCAGAACGAAGGAAGTTTGAAACCGAGACGCCGGGAACTTCTACTGGGTATTGCATCGCGAGAAAAAGTCCTGCTCGTGCTCGCTCATCTACACTCATCTCCAGTACATCTACGCCATCAAGGGTCACAGAACCACCAGTGATGGAATATTTGGGGTGGCCTGCGATCGAATATGCCAGCGTCGATTTACCCGAACCATTTGGCCCCATGATTGCGTGGGTTTCGCCGCTCCTAATTGTTAAATCAACACCCCGGAGAATCTCCCTTGCGCCATTCTCTGTATCAACAGACACCTGTAGGTTCTTGATTTCTAATACTGACATTACCGCTCCTTAAATCATCGAGATGGCGACTTCTTCACCATCGATATGTACATCAAATTTCTTTGCTGGCGCAGTTGCCGGAGGGGTGACTGCCTCGCCAGTGCGCATATCAAATTCAGCTCCATGGAGCCAGCATTCGATCAACGAGCCATTAAGTTCACCCTCGCTCAACGAAGCATCGGAGTGGGTACAGGTATCGCCAATAGCAAAAATCTCATCATCAATTAAGGCAACACAGACTGGGGTGCCATCGACCATGACTAATTTAGGCGCCCCTGGAGTTAGTTCGCTTTTCTGAATCATGGTTTTCATTCATCCACCTGAGCCAACTCGCGATTAATTCGCGCGATTAATCGCTCTTCGATGTTCTCATTCTTAATGTTCCGCAGTAGCTCAGCAAAAAATCCACGGAGAACCAATTTGCGCGCTTGAGTCGAGGGTACGCCGCGCGACATGAGGTAGAAGAGTTGATCGTCATCGAAGCGTCCAGTTGCGCTTGCATGTCCGGCCCCAACTATCTCACCCGTCTCGATTTCGAGGTTCGGTACAGAATCTGCCCGTGCGCCATCGGAGAGGAGCAAGTTGCGATTGAGTTCGTAGGTGTCTGTTCCTACCGCCGTAGGACGAATTGCAACGTCGCCAAACCAGACAGTGCGTGCCAAATCTCCAAGGAGCGCGCCTTTATAGGTAACTCGAGAGCGGCAATGCGGTTGGTCGTGCTCTACGTGGACGCGATGCTCTAAATGTTGGCCGCTCGTAGCAAAGTAGAGACCGTAGGCATCGACTTCACCGCCGGTTGCTGTGAAATTTACTCGTGGAAGTAAACGCACGGTCGCACCACCAAGGGTTACCTCGATGAGAGTGAGCTTGGCATCCTTGCCAATAACTGCTTGGTGACGACCAAGATGCGTTGCATCGTTCTCCCATTCCTGAAGGGAGATGAAAGTCAAGTGAGCGCCATCAGCTAACTCGATTTCAATATCTTCGGAGAGAATTGCCGAACCGGAGTTATGGAGAACAACAGTTGCTTGAGAATGTCTCCCCGCACGAATTGCAACACGTTCAAAACTTGCCTCATCAAGGGTCGCTCCAGTCCGATCAATGACGATCGGTTCGACCGCTTGCAGATCGGCTGGTATTTCTACAACGAGCGTCTCCGCAGAATTCGAGATTGCCATCGCTGCAGCGAAGTCCTCGGGAGCAATCCGCGGATTACCGCCAGCGTTTTTTTGTACAGTGACTCCCGCTGGGTGAGTGATATCGCGAACGAGCACTGAGCCTTGTTTCACAGAGCCATTAAGGACTCCGATGATTCGTTGTAACGGTGTGAAACGCCAAGCTTCTTCCCGACCGGTAGGAAGAGAGATTTCTGCGATGGTCATTAACCAACTGCCCCTTCCATCTGGAGTTCAATCAATCGGTTGAGTTCTAGGGCATATTCCATAGGTAGTTCTCGGGCAATAGGTTCGACAAAACCTCGAACAATCATCGCCATCGCTTCATCTTCTGAAAGTCCACGTGACATCAAATAGAAGAGTTGATCATCGCTAATTTTGGAAACAGTTGCTTCATGTCCCATTTGAACATCGTCTTCGCGAACATCAACATAGGGATAGGTATCCGAACGTGAGATGGTGTCAACTATTAGAGCATCACATTTCACCGTGCTCTTTGCGTGATGGGCACCCTCTTCTACTTTGACCAAGCCGCGATACGAGACGCGACCGCCGCCTCGAGCCACTGACTTACTGATGATGGTTGAGGAGGTATGTGGCGCGGCATGCACCATCTTGGCGCCAGCATCTTGATGTTGCCCCTCTCCTGCGAATGCAATAGATAGCGTCTCACCTTTTGAATGGGCCCCCATCAAAAAGACTGCCGGATACTTCATCGTTACTTTGGAACCAATATTTCCATCGATCCACTCCATGGTGGCACCCTCTTGGCAAACCGCACGTTTGGTGACGAGGTTGTAGACATTATTCGACCAATTTTGAATAGTCGTATACCGCACACGAGCGCTCTTTTTCACGATGATTTCAACTACGGCGGAGTGAAGCGAATCAGAGGAATAGATAGGTGCTGTGCATCCTTCAACGTAATGTACATAGGAATCTTCGTCAGCGATGATTAAGGTGCGCTCGAACTGCCCCATGTTCTCGGTGTTGATTCGGAAATATGCTTGAAGAGGAATTTCGACGTGAACACCCTTTGGAACATATACGAACGAGCCGCCTGACCAGACTGCAGTGTTAAGCGCCGCAAACTTGTTATCGCCCACTGGAATAACAGTGCCGAAATACTCCTTGAAGATATCTTCATGTTCCTTTAGCGCAGTATCGGTATCGAGAAAGAGCACTCCCTGCGCTTCGAGATCCTCGCGAATCGAGTGATAGACCACTTCGGATTCATACTGGGCTGCGACACCTGCAATCAAACGATTCTTCTCGGCTTCAGGTATGCCGAGTCGATCATAAGTATTCTTGATGTCATCGGGAAGTTCTTCCCATGATGTTGCTTGCTTCTCAGTCGAACGGACGAAGTACTTAATATCATCGAATTTGATATCAGAGAGATCTGAACCCCAATTGGGCATCGGCTTCTTATCAAAAAGAGAGAGACCCTTAAGGCGCAGATTAAGCATCCATTCAGGCTCGCTCTTCTTCGCAGAGATATCTCGAACGACATCCTCATTGAGGCCGCGACGGGAGTTCGCTCCGACATCATTCGCATCTGACCAGCCGTATTGATACTTGCCAAGACCTTCGAGTTCTGGATGTGTGGTTGCGCTCATGCGCTTGCCTTACCTTTCATCTGCTTTTTGGTTGAAGTGGCTTGATTGGTTCGTTTAGATAGTGCGTTATTTGGTATCACTGTTGTGCAAACGCCATCGCCACGTGCGATAGTCGCCAAACGTTGTACATGTGTACCCAAAATCTTTGAGAACACTTCAGTCTCGGTCTCACACAACTGGGGAAATTCGGCTGCCACGTGGGCAATTGGACAATGATGTTGACAGATTTCCACGCCAATCGGCAATTCATGAACGTTCGCTGCATACCCCTCATCGGTGAGAAAATCGGCGAGCGCTCGAGCTGAATTCTTTGCGGCGTTTTTCTTCACCAGATGAAATTTACGTTCCATCTCCTCCGCACGGGTATGCGCGAATGCAGTGACTGCACCTGCTCCAGAGGTTGCAGCAGAGCTTTGAGCAATAAAACGAAGGGCCGAGATTGCAAGATCATCATAGGAATGCTCAAATGAGGTGCGACCAAGATCAGTCATGACAAATACTTTGGAGGGGCGCCCTCGCCCACTTTCGCGAGTGCGCGGTTCACGCGGTTCGATAACCCCCTCCTCCACCAAGGCGTCGAGATGGCGACGTATCCCCGCTGGGGTGATGCCCAGGCGTTCCGAGAGCACGAGCGCGCTCGAGGGGCCATTCGCCAAAATGGAGCGGGCGATCAGCTCTCGGGTCTTGAGCTCAGGGGTTGCTAATTTCACAACGATAGTGTGCCGTAATTCGCAGCTACCCGCCACTTACAAGGCCGTTGGGCGCGAGGTGGCTACCTCTCCTCGGCTAGGCTCCCCGATATGGATCCCGCGCTGGCCCCCAAAACCCCCTCGCATTCGCCTTCTCATTCGCGGTTGGGGTTATTTCTCGTCCGAGCGCTCCTGGTTGCCCAATCGGCGATAGTGCTCACTGGTGGCGCAGTCCGATTAACCCAGTCGGGTTTGGGGTGCCCTACCTGGCCAGAATGTGCGCCAGGATCTTTCCTGCCTTCGCCACATCAAGCAGAAGATCCCTTAAATATTTGGATCGAGTTTATAAATCGATTACTGACCTTCGTGCTCTTTGCCATTGCACTTGCCGTGGTGATCTGGGTCCTGAAATCACGGCGACGCGATTTGCGGACTCTTGCCGCCCTTCAAGTGTTAGGGATCCTGGGTCAGGGCGTCGTGGGTGGTATTACCGTGCTCACCAAACTTCATCCGGCGGCAGTTGGCTCGCATTTCATCTTATCGATTGCGCTCATTGGTGGAGCAGTTGCCTTAGTCGAACGAAGTAAGGGATATCCGGGGCGGGGCGATCTCAACGCTACTGCGCCTATCGCGCGCAATCTCGTACGTGCTTTGCTGATTCTCGGAGCGCTTGTCATAACCATGGGAATCGTGGTCACAGGCAGTGGCCCACATGCGGGTGATACCACAGCGCCCCGCTTTGGATTTGAGATCCGCACAGTCGCTTGGATTCACGCAGATTTGGTTATTGCTTTTGTTGGCTTGTTAATTGGCTACATGCTCATACTCCACTTTGCGCCAGTGGTGAACGATCAGGTGCTACTTGCCACCCGAAAAGCGCATGCATGGCGGATCTTCGCAATCACTCTTGCGCAAGGAGCTATTGGGTATATCCAGTACTTCACCGGCGTTCCGGAGCTGCTGGTCATGGCGCACCTACTTGGTGCGGTCACGTTATGGAGCGTTCTGGTCCGCCACGGCCTTCGGGTGCGCGCTTTCTCGCGCGTTGCTCCCTCGCCATCGATATCCGTTTAGGTAGGGTCATGGCGTGCCTGCGCCTTCACTTCCAGAGAGTTGGTCTCCCCTCGACGAACAGGCAATTACTTATGCGCGAGCGCTCGCCGCAGATGCAGTACAACGCGCTGGTAATGGCCACCCTGGAACCGCAATGGCTCTTGCCCCCGCTGCATATTTGCTCTTTCAACGCCATCTTCGCCATGATCCTCACGATCCAGAATGGATTGCACGCGATCGCTTCATACTTTCCTGTGGCCACTCATCGCTGACTCTCTACACCCAACTTCTCTACTGCGGATATGGATTGACTCTCGAGGACATCAAATCCTTCCGAAAGTTAGGTTCGAAAACTCCTGGCCATCCCGAATATAGACATACCGCTGGAGTAGAGACCACCACCGGACCGCTCGGCCAAGGAATTGCTAATGGCGTGGGAATGGCAATGGCTGCGCGATTCGAGCGAGGGCTACTGGACCCGCACGCTCCCGCGAATCAATCGATATTTGATCATTACATTTATGTACTTGCCTCTGATGGTGACTTGCAAGAGGGCGTGAGCGCTGAAGCCTCATCAATCGCTGGGCTCCAAAAACTTCATAATCTCATCGTCATTTACGATGACAACGACATCACTATTGAGGGAGATATCTCGCTTGCATTCCGTGAAGATGTTGATGCACGATATCGAGCATATGGTTGGAATGTTCTCAATGTATCCACCTCTCAGGATGGAAGCGTTGATATCGCAGCTTTACATAGCGCGCTTCTAGCCGCCAGAGCGCAGAGTGAAAAGCCAACATTGATTCGCTTGAAGAGCGTTATCGCCTGGCCTGCTCCAAAGTTACGTGGAACCTCAAAATCACATGGCGCTGCACTTGGAAAAGATGAGGTAGCGGCAACGAAATCAGCTCTTGGACTTGATTCCGAAAAGGACTTCCAATTGCCCGATGAGATTCTCACCCATGTAAGAAAGGTAAGTGATCGAGGTAAGGCCTTACATGACCAGTGGAGTACTCAGTTCGCTGCGTGGGCGCAAGCCAACCCCGAGCGCGCAGCGATTGCACGGCGGATGGTCTCGGGCGCGATCGATCCCTCAATTCTCAGTCAGATCACTGCAGAGTTCTCCCACGAGAAAGAGATCTCCACGCGAAAAGCATCTGGTGACACCATTCAGAAGATCAGCCAGTTGCTCCCTGAGTTCTGGGGTGGATCTGCTGACTTAGCCGAGAGCAATAACACCACGATCGAAGGTGGCGGTGATTTCCTCCCAGAGACTCCCTACGGTCGCGTTATTCATTTTGGAATTCGCGAACATGCGATGGGCTCGATTATGAATGGGATTGCTCTCCATGGTGGTACCAGAATTTTTGGCGGTACATTCCTAGTCTTTAGCGATTACATGCGACCTACTGCACGCCTTGCTGCACTGATGAGTCTTCCCGTGACCTTTGTCTGGAGCCACGATTCGATTGGTTTAGGTGAAGATGGCCCAACCCATCAACCGATTGAGCATTGTGCAGCTCTTCGTGCGATACCTGGACTTGCTGTCATCCGCCCTGCTGATGCAAATGAGGTGGCGATTGCTTGGCGAGTAATTCTTGCCGCCAACAAACCAGCAGCGCTCCTGCTCTCCCGGCAAAATCTGCCAGTCTTCAATCGAAGTCAATTCGCCCCCGCTGAGGGAGTATCTCGTGGGGCCTACATCATCTATGAACCAAGTCAGAAACCGACGGGAATCATTATCGCAACCGGCTCTGAAGTATCGCTCGCGATTGCGGCAGCAGAATCTGCCGCATCAGAGGGGCTGCACCTACGTGTAGTAAGTGCACCCTGCATCGAATGGTTTAACGAACAACCCGAGGAGTACCGCAAGAGCGTTTTCCCAGACTCCATAAAGGTGCGAGTAAGCGTCGAAGCGGGTATCGCTATGGGTTGGCGAGAGTTTGTCGGCGATCACGGCTCGATACTCTCATTAGATCACTTTGGCGCATCAGCATCTGGTCCAGAGCTCTTCAAGGAATTTGGATTTACTCCTGAGAACATTCTCGCCCATGTACGTAAATCCATTGCCTCAGTAGCAGGTCGGTAACTATGAGCGCCACACTCGAAAAGATCTCGCGCGCTGGCACCTCCATTTGGCTTGATGATCTCTCACGTTCGCGCTTGATGGTCGATGATGAAAAATCTCTTCGCCATCTCACTCGCACGGCAAACGTAGTTGGAGTCACAACCAATCCTGCGATCTTCGCAAATGCGCTCAAAGATGCCTCGACCTACAACGAGGCAATCGCTGCGCTCCGTGGGAAAAGCTCAGATGAAGCTATTCGAATCATTACCACTGAGGATGTTCAAAAAGCTTGCGATCAGTTGCTCGAAATTTTCTCGAATACATCAGGGTTGGATGGAAGGGTGAGTATTGAAGTAGATCCACGACTTGCCCATGAAGAGGCTGCCACAGTTCTTCAGGCTCGTGAATTGTGGAGCCAAGTGGACAGACAAAACCTGTTCATCAAAGTTCCGGCAACTCAAGCAGGCTTACCTGCCATCACGACATTGATTCGTGAGGGAATCTCAGTGAACGTGACCTTGATTTTCTCCCTAGAGAGATATCGAGAGGTCTTGTTGGCTTATATCGAAGGGCTCGAACAGCGAATTGCAGATGGCAATCCCTTGAGCCGAATTGCATCTGTCGCTTCTTTCTTCGTCAGTCGAGTGGATAGCGCTATTGATCCCCTCCTTGACGCAATGGAGAATCCCGTTGCAAAGAGTCTGCGAGGCAAGGCTGCGGTAGCGAATGCGAGATTGGCTTATAAAATTTTCGAAGAGACCAGTAACTCGGATCGATGGCAGAGAATCGCGCTTTCAGGTGGAGCAGTCCAACGACCGCTCTGGGCATCTACTGGCGTAAAAGATAAGGCCTATGACCCAGCCAAGTATGTGGTTGAGTTGGTAGCACCTGACACAGTGAACACGATGCCTGAGGCGACCATCCACGCCGCCCGTGCATTCTCCGGCTCGATTGGAAATTCTATTGCTGGAACCTATGCCGAATCTGATCAGATTTTCAATCAACTTGCCGAGTTGGGAATCTCTTACGATGCGGTGGTGAAAGAACTTGAGCGAGATGGGATTGCAAAATTCAATGATGCCTGGGAAGCGCTCATAGCGACCATATCGGCGCAGTTATGAATCTATGAATCAATACCCCTTAGCGCAATTATGTGAAGCAAACGAAAGGCTTGCCAGAGCAGATATCTCCCTCTGGGGTGCGCAAGCAGAATCGGTCGCCCAGGAACGTCTCGGGTGGATTGAACTTCCAGAGAAATCTCGAGAGTTACTCCCTGCCCTTGATGCGCTCGCTGCATGGGCACGCGCTGCGCAGATTGGTCGAATAGTCCTCTCAGGTATGGGAGGCTCCTCCCTAGCTCCCGAAGTTATTGCCACGCACTATGAGCGGGAATTGTTGGTATTAGATTCAACGCACCCTGCCGAGGTCGCGGAGATAATTACCGCTGATCCAACCCAGACTCTCTTCATCATCTCATCCAAAT
>VGAL01000014.1 GCA_016870715.1 Actinomycetota bacterium
CTACGCCCCCTTTTTGATTGGCCACCGTGATAATCCGAACTCCATCGCGAGGGAGCATCGCCTCTTTGAGTCGGCGGGTGCCAACGACAACCTTTGTTTCACGGGAAACAGTGGCGCTCATAGAGCGGAGTTAACCAGCCTTCGCTATGGAAATCACCTTGCACCCACCGGTGGGAAGGATCGCCTCACAGATCTCTCCACTGGCCCCTTGGTAGCGGGAGAGCGGACTCTGGGCTAACTCCTCCTCCGCCCGATCGCCCTTCATCGCGAGAATTCGGCCGCCAGGAGCGAGTAGGTGCCAACTCCACGCGAGCAATCGATTCATTGGAGCAACGGCTCGAGCGGTGACCACATCAAATTTTCCTAGATAATCCAAGGCTTTTTTCCGCTCCAGGGTGACGTTCGGTAAGGCTAAGTGGTCAATCACCTCTCGAAGGAAGGCACAACGCCGCTCAAGCGGCTCCAGCAAGAGAACCGAGATATCGGGGCGAGCGAGGGCAAGAACAATTCCAGGTAGACCCGCACCACTCCCAATATCGACCACGCGGGCCCCCTCTGGAATAAGGGTGGCAAGGGGGAGGCAGTTATAAATGTGGCGCTCCCAGATCCGCTCCCCCTCTCGGGGGCCAATTAACCCTCGCTCCACCCCCTCCCTCTGGAGGAGAAGGGCATAAGGTTCAAATGTTTCCCGTGAAACCTGGATCTCTGGGGCCATTTCTGGGGCCATTATTAGGCGGGGAGAACGACGATATATCGCTCTGGCTCCTCGCCCTCAGATTCACTGAAGAGGCCCAACTCCCCAATCGCATCATGAATAACCTTCCGTTCAAAGGCATTCATGGGCTTAAGGGCAACCGAAACTCCGCTCTTCTTAACCTCTTCCGCTGTACTTTCAGCAAGGGCGCGAAGTTCATCCTTCTTCTTTGAACGAAAACCCTCAATATCTAACATCAATCGTGAGCGCTCTCCAGTCTCCCGCTGCACCGCCATTCGAGTCAGCTCCTGAAGAGCCTCAAGTACCTCGCCCTCGCGCCCAATGAGATGAGTTAACTCCCCACCCACAATTGCCAGCGCTGCTCGATCATTCTCGACATCAATATCAATATCGCCAGGTAAATCGGCGATATCTAGGAGCGCCTCTAAGTAATCCGCCCCTCGATCGCCCTCTTCCTCAAGGCGGGCAATCAGACTCTTCTCGGCCATAGATCCTCTCCAAACTCCCATTTCTGGGCTAAATGCACACTTTTGTTATGTTTTGGGCTATTTGTTCTTCGGGTTCTTTTTCTTCGGGTTCTTTTTCTTGTTCTCGCGCTTGGGCTGTTGGCGCTGCCCCTTCGGCTCTTCTACCGCTACCGATCCGTTATTCGTTACCTCATCGTCGGCAGGCGTTGGAGTAACTCCAGATTTCTTCGCACGCTTTGCCTCTAATTCAAAGTAGGCGGGTGAGCCAGGGGTGGGATTTCTTTTGATGACATAGAACTGCTGACCCATTGTCCAAAGATTTGTTGTCAACCAATACAGCAAAACTCCAACGGGAAAGTTGATTCCAGTCACTGCAAAAATAATTGGGAATAGGTAAAGCAAAATTTTCTGTTGTTGCAACATCATGTTGGGTTGACCGTCATTCTTGGGCATTCCCTTAACCATGAGTTGTCGTTGCGTGATAAATGTTGAAGCCGACATCAAAATAATCATCACTAATGTAATAATTTTTACCGTTGCCGGAGTGCCGCCCAACTTCACAATGTCATTCGCACCCATCAAGAATGTCGCAGCGATGGGAGCGCCAAAGAAGCCTGCATTAGCTGCGCTGTCGACATCTGCCTGGCTTAGTACTCCACGCGGGACATCTTGCGCAATTCCATTTAGCACGGTGAAAAGCGCAAAGAAAATTGGTGCTTGGGCTAGAAGTGGGAAACAGGACGCCAATGGATTGGTGCCATGCTTCTTATAAAGTTTCATCATCTCTTCAGATTGCTTCTGACGATCATCTTTATACTTTTGTTGGATTGCTTTCATCTCCGGTTGCAGAACTGTCAATGCTCGTTGGCTCTTAATTTGCTTAACAAAGAGTGGGATCAAAATGATCCGAATGAGTACGACAAGACAGATAATTGCCAGGGACCAGGTGAGACCGCTATCGGAACCGAAGAGTGGCTCGAAAAGTGAATGGAAGAGCAGAATGACCCAGGAGATTGCATCGTAAAGCGGATTGAAAATACCCACTATTTACTCGCCTTTCTTAGTATGTGTCGATCGGTAGGCGGATAATCGATTCCCCCCATAGACCAAGGGTTGCAACGAACTAAACGCCATAATGCAAGTGCGCTACCAATCAAAACTCCATGCTTTCGGATTGCCTGAAGCGCATAATCTGAACAGGTGGGGTAATACTTACACCGAGCGGGGAACGCTGGTGAAATCCATCGTTGATAGAAACGAATCAGAGAAATCATTGCGTCGCCGATGCCCGACGAGAGAGGTATTTGGCAACCAACGCCGATACTTCACCGCTGAGGTTCTTTTCTGTGCGTGTAGCAGCCCCTGGGTGAGCGCGAAAGAGCAAGAGCGTGCCATTTGGGAATTGTGCTAAATGTGGCGCAATGGCATGTCTGATTTGTCGAGAAACGCGATGTCGTACTACCGATCCGCCGACATTCTTTCCCACGATAAGGCCCACCTTCACCGGTGCTCCTGCCTGCTCACCTTTTGTTGGTGTAGCTACATAGAGCAGAAAATTCTCTCCAGATATTCGCATCCCCTTGCTGGCGAGTGCGAAATCGCTCGCTCTCCGAAGGCGGTTCTTTTGCGCCAACATCAGAGTGCGCTACACGAACTTAGGCTGAGATACGCAGACGTCCCTTGGCACGTCGCGCAGCGAGAACAGCGCGGCCGGCGCGAGTAGACATGCGAGCGCGGAAACCATGGGTTTTTGCCCGACGGCGATTGTTAGGTTGAAAGGTCCGCTTCACGTACAGCTCCTAAAGATCGTTGATTGAGGAAGGTATTCAGGCACTCGCGCACAAGGCGCTGGTGCAGGGGATAAACGGTACGGAAGATAAGGCGGTGCGGTCAAACTCAAGAGTTCGGATGAGGTGGAAGCCTAAACCCAGAGTTTAGAGTTGTGGATAACTATTTGCTTTTTCCCACATCCCGGAATAGGGTCGTCTTTCTTCCACAGAAGAAGCTACTTCCCCCGGTAGATATTAGTGCAATTCGGACAAATATCCACTATATAGCCCACAGCCTGTGGATATCTTTGGGGATAACCGGTGGGTAACCGGTGTGGAAAGGATTCCAAATGGCCGATGAGAATGCGCTCCTCGAAATAGAACTACCGCAACTCTGGCAGAGCGCAATTTCGCTCATCGCGACTGACTCTCCGCAACATCGTGCATTCTTACAACTTACCCAACCAATGGGTTTGATTGATAGCAACGGCGTCGCCACTCTTCTTGTTGCTGCGCCAAATGCATTTGCAAAAGATGTACTCGAGACGCGTTTGCGTTCGATCATCACCGATGTTTTAAGTTCGCAATTAGGTAGAGATGTTCGCGTCGCAGTAACAATCGATGAGACTCTCGAAAACAAAGCTTCGGGCGATGTAGTCACCGAAGTTGAGGCTCCACGCCCTGGAACTGGTCGAAGCTCTGAGGCTCCCGTCTCTAACGAATCTGGCGCCATGAGCATGAACCCGCGCTACATCTTCGAAACTTTCGTTATTGGTTCCTCAAATCGCTTTGCACATGCTGCGGCGGTTGCAGTTGCTGAGGCGCCAGGTAAGGCATACAACCCACTCTTCATTTATGGGGAATCTGGTCTTGGGAAAACTCACTTATTACATGCAATCGGAGCATACGCAAAAGAGCTATATGGAAATTTGCGAGTCCGTTACGTTTCCAGCGAAGAGTTCACAAATGATTTCATCAACTCAATCCGGGACGATAAATCAGCGGTATTCCAAAAGCGATATCGTGATGTAGATCTACTTCTCGTTGATGATATTCAATTCTTTGAGAATAAAGAGCGAACTCAAGAGGAGTTCTTTCATACTTTCAACACGCTCTATAACGCGAACAAGCAAATTGTTATCACTAGTGATCGACCACCAAAACAACTCGCAACTCTCGAGGATCGACTTCGCTCTCGATTTGAATGGGGGTTGATTACTGATATTCAACCTCCCGAGTTAGAGACTCGTATTGCAATTCTCCGTAAGAAGGCGGCACAAGATCGACTCAATGCCCCCGATGATGTTCTTGAATACATCGCCAGCAAGATCTCAACGAATATCCGCGAGCTTGAAGGTGCATTGATTCGAGTCTCTGCTTTCGCCAGCCTCAATCGGCAAGGTGTAGATCTCTCGCTCACAGAGATTGTATTAAAAGATTTAATCCCAGATGAGTCTGGTCCTGAAATCACTGGCGCCACAATCATGGCGCAGACTGCTGCCTATTTCAGTCTCACCATTGATGATCTCTGCGGAACCTCTCGATCTCGCGCGTTAGTAAATGCGCGCCAAGTTGCGATGTATCTCTGCCGTGAACTCACTGACCTATCGCTTCCAAAAATCGGTCAGACTTTCGGTGGACGTGATCACACCACTGTGATGCATGCCGACCGAAAAATCCGTCAGCTCATGGCAGAGCGTCGCTCTATCTATAACCAGGTCACTGAGTTGACCAACCGAATCCGCCAACAGGCCCGCTCCCAGGGCTAACTGCCCCAAGCGAAGCGCGCTCCACACTTGGGGATAACCTTGGGGGTAAACCCTTCCTTGAGAGTTTTCCATGTGGGTAAATTCCGCCACACCCCACTAAATATCGACTTCTCCACAGTATCCACCGGTTTATCCACAATTTATGAAGAGCTCTCCAGCCCCTTTAACCTGCGAAAATACCAATTCTCCCCAGAATCCACAGCGCCTACTCCTATTACTATCTCCTTTCTTTATACCTACATTAATTACCACCACCCCAGGCCTCTGGGGATTACTACAGGTATTCCAATTGAAGCGAAGTAAGGGAAGATAGCCAAATGAGATTTGTTATTGAACGAGATGCCCTATCAGATGGCGTTGCCTGGGTCTCTCGATCTCTCTCGTCGCGACCAATCATGCCGGTCTTGTTAGGCGTTGTTATTGAAGCTAAGAAAGATCAGAAGAATTCCATCCACTTAGCGGGATATGACTTAGAGACATCAGCTAAAGCTGAAGTAAGCGCCGATGTTAAAGAGGAGGGAAGAGTTTTAGTTCCCGGAAGATTGTTATCCGAGATTACGAAATCCCTTCCAAATAAACCAGTAACAATCTCTTTAGATGGAAATAGAGTGAGTATCGTCTCTGGCTCTGCAAAGTTTGCGTTACCTACACTTCCCGTAAACGATTATCCAAACCTTCCCGATTTACCAAGTGAGACCGGACGTATTTCAGGTGAGTTATTTGCAGAAGCAGTTCATCAAGTTGCAATAGCTGCTGGTAAGGATGATTCATTACCGGTGTTAACTGGAGTTTATGTTGAAATAGAAGAGAATAAATTAACTCTCGCAGCCACAGATCGCTATCGATTAGCTGTGCGTGAATTAACATGGGAAGCCCCACGCGCTAGCGCTTCTGCACTTATCCGCGCACGTACTCTTCATGACGCTTCTAAATCTCTTACTGGTAGCGCACATGTGAGCCTGGCATTAGCGGCGGCAACGGCGCAAGAACGACTCATTGGTTTTTCTACCGAAGGAAAATCAATGACCTCACGGATGTTAGATGGAACATTTCCTCCCTACCGTCACTTACTACCTAGCGATCGGAGCGCAACAGCAATTGTTGAGGTAGCTCCACTATTGGATTCGGTTCGCCGCGTGGCGATCGTGGCCGATAAAACCATTCCACTTCGACTGACCTTCGCCCCCGGCTCACTCACCCTTGAAGCTGGTGCTGGCGAAGAAGCTTCAGCAATTGAGGAATTAGAGATTGCATTTGATGGCGAAGGTTTCACGATTGCGTTCAACCCAACCTATTTAGTTGATGGTCTCTCTGCCCTTGGTGCTGCATATGTAGATATGGCATTCACTGGTGCAAGTAAGCCCGCGGTCCTCTCAGGGCGAGAGAGCGCAGATGGGCAAAGCGATTTAAGTTATCGGTACTTGCTTATGCCGATGCGGTACGCCCCGTAATCTGCGTAACCAGTGTTCCTTTCATATCTGCAACTCACTAACTTTCGCTCTTACGAGAATCTGGATCAGCAACTAACGCCAGGAATTACCACTTATGTCGGAAGTAATGGCGAGGGTAAAACCAACATAGTAGAAGCCATAGGTTTTCTTGCTTATTTACGTTCCCATCGAACCTCATTAGATAATCCGCTTATTCGTCTGGGTCACGAGAAGGCGCATATTCGTGCAAAGGTAAACACAGCTGGGCGCGAAGAGCTTCTAGAGGTAGAAATCAATCAAGGAAAGGCGAATCGGGCTCGAATAAATCAACAACCAGTCCGATTTGCCCGTGAACTTCTAGGACATTTACGAGCCGTACTCTTTACACCAGAAGATCTCTCACTAGTCAAAGGGGATCCGACAGAACGGCGAGATTTCCTCGACACACTCCTCATCTCATGTACACCACGATATGCCGGTGTCATTGCCGATTACGAAAAAGCGCTCAAACAGAGGAATGCGCTCTTAAAAAATCGACCTCATGATCGAGATCTAGCGCCTTGGGATGAACATTTATCACGATACGGGGCTCAATTAATTGCCGCACGACTCCAATTAATCTCGGATTTGATGCCGTTTGTCATTAATTCATATCGGGATATCTCCGAGGGCGATCAGATCAGCGCTACATATAAAAGCTCACAGGATTTGCAAGGCCAGAGCGCTCACGATCTAGAGCAAGAGATAGCTTCGCTCATCCCACAATTGAGAAAGGCTGAGTTAGAGCGTGGTCTTACTTTGGTTGGTCCACATCGAGATGATTTACTTTTGAATCTTGGGCCAACGCCCGTTAAGGGATATGCAAGTCAGGGCGAATCATGGTCATATGCGCTGGCGCTTCGGATGGGCGCATATCAATTATTGAGCGCTCAAAATTCAGGTGAAGGTGGCCAGCCAATCCTGATACTTGACGATGTATTTGCCGAGCTAGATAGTTTGCGCAGGGGGGCGTTACTCGCGTTGATAGATACGAGCGAGCAAGTGTTCGTCACGGCAGCGGTAGAGGAAGATCTCCCGAAAGAATTTAAGGATCGTAGGTTTTACGTTCGCGAGGGAAGTGTGCAGTCATGAGTGAAAATCGAGATTTAGCACGCGCACTTCTTGCTGCTGCTAGGCGTAGAGCTAATAAGTTCACGCGGGAGCGAACCCGTGGTAAACCGGAGCGAACCCGGGAAAGTGGTGAAAGTGGTGAGTACGAAGGACCGCAATTACTCAACGAGTCTCTTGAAGAATTAATTGCAGAGCGTGGTTGGCGCGAGAAGATTAAAGATAGTGATCTTTTTCTTAGATGGAATGAACTTGTCGGCGCAGAAATCGCCGGACATGTACAACCGCTCTCGTTTGCTCAAGGCGTGCTCACTCTTGGCGCAGAGAGCACAGCATGGGCAACCCAAATTCGCTTGATCGATCCGCAGATTCGCGAAGCCTTAAAGGCTGGCGGTTTTACTGTGAGCGATTTGATCGTGAAGGGGCCACACTCTCCCTCGTGGCGAAAGGGCGGTTGGAGCGTTAAGGGAGGGCGAGGCCCCCGAGATACTTACGGATGACCCGTAGGGGTTTACTACATTTGGGGGGTCAAGCGCTCAGCGGCGCCCCTAGGTACTTTTTCAGGGCATAGGACCTCCAAAAATCCTCTAGGATTGGGGGTCGGGTCCCCAATCGGGGCCATATGCGAGGGATAAGGCGGTCAAGCCAGGTGGCTGAGACGAAATCCAAGGGCGCCAAAGGCGCTGCTAGTGGATATGACGCAAGTGCGATCCAGGTCCTCGAAGGCCTCGATGCTGTGCGCAAGCGCCCCGGTATGTACATCGGTTCCACAGGTGAGCGCGGTTTACATCATCTCGTTTATGAAATCGTCGACAACTCGGTAGATGAAGCGCTCGCCGGATTTTGTTCCGAGATCAACATCGTACTTCTTGCCAATGGCGGGGTAAGTGTTCGAGATAACGGTCGTGGTATTCCGGTCGATGTAGTCGCTAGTGAAGGAAAACCTGCTGCCGAAGTTGTCTTCACAGTCTTGCATGCTGGTGGAAAGTTTGGCGGCGGCGGTTATTCAGTTTCCGGTGGCCTTCATGGAGTGGGTGCCTCGGTTGTCAATGCACTGAGTACGGATCTAGAAGTCGAAATCGAGCGTGATGGCTCAAAGTATTTTCAGAGTTATAAATTAGGTGTGCCAACTGCTCCATTAAAAGCAATTGGTGAATCTGATAATTCAGGAACAAAAGTTTCTTTCTGGCCGTCAGTAGAAATTTTCGATACAACCCTATTCTCATTCGAAATTCTTTCTACACGTTTTAGAGAAATGGCATTCTTAAATCGGGGATTAACTATCACACTTACCGATGAGCGTGCCGGTCACGTTGATGATAAGGGTGAAGCGCTAAAGGTTGTCTATAAATACGATGGCGGAATCTCGGATTTCGTTAAACACCTAAACGCCACTAAAGGTGAAGCACACAAGAGCGTTATAGATTTTGAAGCAGAGGATAGAAAACAGAAAATATCTGCCGAGATTGCTATGCAGTGGAGCGCTGGATATACCGAATCGGTCTATACATTCGCAAACACTATTAACACTCAAGAGGGCGGTACCCATGAAGAGGGTTTCCGCGCATCATTGACCTCCATAGTTAATAAATATGGCGAAGAGTGGGGATTAATTAAAAAGCGCGAGGACCGACTAACCGGTGATGATGTCCGTGAGGGTTTAACTGCGATTGTCTCGGTCAAGATCGGGGAACCACAATTCGAAGGACAAACCAAAACGAAGCTTGGTAATACTGAAGTGAAAACATTTGTGCAAAAGATTGTTAACGACAAGCTGGGCGATTGGTTTGCGGCTAATCCATCCGAAGGTCGCGACATCATTCGAAAATGTATAGATGCAGCGACTGCGCGTGTGGCAGCTCGAAAGGCGCGTGAGTTATCTCGTTCTCGAAAAGGGTTACTTGAAGGGCGCGGTATGCCAGGGAAGTTGGCCGACTGCCAATCGACAGACCCTGAGAAATGTGAGTTATACATAGTCGAAGGTGATTCGGCTGGTGGTTCGGCTAAGGGTGGTCGCGACTCTAAATTCCAGGCAATTCTCCCCATCCGTGGAAAGATTTTGAATGTAGAAAAATCCCGGATTGACCGAGTATTACAAAATAATGAGGTCCAAGCGTTAATCACAGCTTTAGGCACAGGCGTGCATGATGAGTTCGATATTGCAAAACTTCGCTATCACAAGATTGTCTTGATGGCCGATGCTGATGTCGATGGGCAACATATTCGTACTCTCCTTTTAACGTTACTCTTCCGATTTATGCGCCCGCTCATTGAGGGTGGGTATGTCTATTTAGCGCAACCACCTCTCTATAAATTGAAGTGGGGTGGTAAAGAAGCTCCACAATATGCATTCTCCGATAAAGAGCGTGATGCATTCATCAAGATTGGTCTCGATGCAAATAAGCGCTTACCGAAAGAAGATGGTATTCAACGCTTCAAAGGTCTTGGTGAGATGCCAGCGAAAGAGTTATGGGATACCACGATGGATCCAGATACTCGCGTGTTGATTCGAGTAACTCTTGAGGATGCTGTCGCTGCCGATGATCTTTTCTCAGTCTTAATGGGTGAAGATGTCGAGATGCGTCGTAACTTTATTCAACGCAATGCCAAAGATGTCCGGTTCTTGGATATCTAGGTTTCTAAGAGAATCGAGAGGAGTGGACAATGGAGAATTCATCAGATCGGATTGAATTAGTCGATCTTCAGGTAGAGATGGCGCGTAGTTATCTGGACTATGCGATGAGTGTCATTGTTGGCCGCGCCCTCCCTGATGTACGCGATGGATTAAAGCCGGTTCACCGCCGAGTTCTCTACGCGATGTTCGATGCCGGATATCGTCCGGATAAGGGGTATTACAAATCATCACGCGTCGTCGGTGATGTAATGGGTAACTACCACCCACACGGTGACTCAGCGATTTATGACACCTTGGTCCGTTTAGCTCAACCATGGTCGCTTCGTTATCCACTCGTCGATGGAAATGGAAACTTTGGTTCTCCCGGAAATGATCCCGCTGCCGCAATGCGCTACACCGAAGCTCGTCTTGCGCCGCTAGCGATCGAGATGATGCGCGATATCGACGAAGAAACCGTCGATTTCACTGATAATTACGATGGGCGATCACAAGAGCCAGTTGTACTACCGAGCCGCTTTCCCAACCTCCTGGTGAATGGCAGCGCAGGTATTGCTGTTGGTATGGCAACCAATATTCCACCGCATAATCTCAAAGAAGTAGCGGAAGGAATTCAGTGGTCGCTGAAAAATCCAGAGGCAAAACAAGGGGCGCTCTTGGAGAAGTTGCTGACCGTTGTGAAGGGTCCAGATTTCCCAACCAAAGGATTGATTGTTGGGCGAAGTGGAATTGAAGAGGCTTATCGCACAGGGCGAGGCTCTATCACGATGCGCGCAGTCGTTGAAGTTGAAGAGATCAATAACCGTACCTGCTTGGTGATTAGTGAACTTCCCTATCAAGTTAACCCAGATAATTTGGCTTTGAAGATTGCAGACCTTGTCAAAGATGGCAAAGTCGCAGGTATCGCTGATGTGCGCGATGAAGGTAATGAACGCCTTGGTCAACGACTTGTCGTGGTCTTAAAGAAGGATGCTGTTGCAAAAGTTGTCTTAAACAATCTCTACAAGCACACCCAACTCCAAGAGACCTTTGGCGCCAACATGCTCGCCCTTGTCGATGGCGTCCCACGGACCCTCCGTCTTGATGAGTTCGTTAAGTTCTATATCGATCACCAGATCGAAGTTATTGTCCGCCGAACCAAGTTCCGCTTGGCGGAGAAGGAAAAGCGCGCTCACATTCTTCGCGGCTACGTGAAGGCCCTTGATGCGCTCGATGATGTCATCGCTTTAATTCGCAAGAGTGAGAGTACTGATGACGCTCGCACCGGATTGATGAAACTTCTTGATGTTGATGAAGTTCAAGCAAATGCAATTCTTGATATGCAGTTGCGTCGCTTGGCAGCGCTCGAACGACAGAAAATTCAAGATGAGTATGACGCCATCATGAAAGAGATCATCGAATTAAATGAGATTTTGGCAAGCCCTAAGCGCCAACGCGAAATTATCTCTACAGAGTTAGCGGAATTGACGGCCAAATATGGGGATTCTCGTCGAACTCAGATTATTGCCGCCGAGGGAGATTTTGCCGCCGAGGATCTCATTAAACAAGAGGATGTAGTTGTCACCATCACCCGAGGCGGATATTCGAAGCGAACCAAGGCTGATCTTTATCGCTCACAACGACGCGGTGGTCGTGGTGTTCGTGGAGCGGCCTTGAAGCAAGATGACATTGTTGAACATTTCTTTGTTACGACTACTCATCACTGGATTTTGTTCTTCACTAATAAGGGCCGGGTATATCGAGCGAAAGCACATGAGCTTCCAGAAGCAGGACGCGATGCGCGTGGACAACATGTGGCAAACCTTCTTGCATTCCAACCAGATGAGAAGATTGCTCAAGTTTTGGCAATCGAGAATTATCGCGCAGCAACATATCTTGTTCTTGCTACTAAATCTGGTTTAGTGAAGAAGACTCCACTCGAAGAGTACGACTCGAATCGCACTGGTGGACTTATTGCAATCAACTTACGTGATAGCGATGAAGTTGTATCAGCGGTACTTGTCGGCGAAAAGGATGACATTCTTTTGGTATCCAAGAATGCAATGTCACTTCGCTTTACTGCAGATGATGAAGCGCTTCGCCCAATGGGGCGCGCAACAAGTGGTGTGATCGGTATGAAATTCCGTGCGGGAGATGAATTGCTTGCAATGGCTTCCGTGTCAGATGTCGCAAATGCTTTTGTCTTCACGGCTACTGATGGTGGATTTGCTAAACGAACTCCAGTTACCGAATATCGACCACAAGGTCGTGGCGGTCTGGGAATTAAGGCGGCAAAAGTCGATGAAGCGTCGCGAGGTGTTCTAGTCGGAGCACTTATCGTTACAGAAGAGGATGAGGTGCTAGCAATTACCTCAGCGGGAACCGTTATGCGAACTCGAGTCGATGAAGTGCGGCAAACCGGTCGTGACACCATGGGTGTGCGTCTGGTCAATCTCGATCCAGAGACGGTTGTAGTCTCCATCGCTCGTAATGCAGAGGCAGATGGCGATTAGCCTCAGGTTTAAACCTTGGGGTACCCTTTCGCTTCTTGGAAAAATGGGCCTATAGCTCAGCCTGGTTAGAGCGCTTCCCTGATAAGGAAGAGGTCGGTGGTTCAAGTCCACCTAGGCCCACGCAGTACAAGTGACAAGTAGGCAGGATGAAAGCATGATGAAAGCATGATGAAAGCAGGTGGTGGTTAGATGTTTAAGAAACTTCTGGCACTATTTGCTGTTGGCGCAGGAGGGTATGCACTTTTCAAGCGCTACAAGCAGGTTCAGAACGAAGAAGAAAACTGGTTGGATATGACTAGTTCTGAAGATTCAACCGAAGATTCAGAAGAGTTCTAACTAAATAATTAAATAACGGGGACTTAGCTCAATTGGTAGAGCACCTGCTTTGCAAGCAGGGGGTTAGGGGTTCGATTCCCCTAGTCTCCACAATCACGTTAAGACAAGCGATCCCTTCGATAAAGCAAGAAGAACGCTAGTGAAATTATTAACGCTGGTATTGCGTTGAATCGCTCTGCGGGTGAACGAGAAATCAATTGCATAACGGTGCTAAGTGCAAAGAGATAACCAATTAACCGTGATAGGCGTGCAGCAGAGTGAGTTAGTGAAGTGTGTCGGTAGCGCCAGAGAAAGCGCATCAAGAGAACCATTCCGAGGGCCATGCCTAGATAGAGAATACGGAGTGCAATAGGGAAAGAATCGAATTGGCCTCCAGCAGCTCGTGTCTTTGCCCAATCTAAATTTAGAGCAACCGATATCAAGAGAGCGGCGTTGTACAGAAGTGCCAATTGAGCGAGCAGAGTCAAAATATGTAGACGCTTCATACTCAGGGTAGGATACCGACTTCTAGAACTTAAGGAGCTAATTCATGTCTAGCAAAGCCACGCTACATACCAATATGGGCGATATCATTGTTGACCTCTTTCCTAACCATGCGCCTAAGACTGTTGCTAACTTCGTTGAATTAGCAACCGGTCAACGGGAATGGACCCATCCCAAGAGTGGCAAGAAGAGCAAAGATAATCTTTACGACGGCACAGTCTTTCATCGTGTTATCTCCGGTTTTATGATCCAAGGCGGCGACCCAGCGGGTAATGGAACTGGTGGACCGGGATATAAGTTTGCTGATGAGTTCCATCCAGAGTTGGTCTTTGATCGCCCTTACCTACTCGCGATGGCCAATTCAGGGCCTGGAACCAATGGGTCACAATTTTTTATCACCGTAGCGCCGACAACATGGCTCAATCGGAAGCACTCGATCTTTGGTGAAGTTACCGATTCAGCGAGCCAGGCGATTGTGGATGCCATCGCTGAGGTTGAGACCGGCGCCCAGGATCGTCCGAAAAATGAGGTAAAAATTAACTCGGTGACCATCTCGTAAGCTCGTAAGAGGGTAAGAAGTTATCCACAAGGGATACCCACAGAGTGGATAATTACATGAGTGTAATTAGAGGTTAACGCCAGCGGGTGGCAAGGCCAAAGCCGATGCCTATAAGGCCAAAGCCGATCGCCATATTCCATGCCCCAACGTTGGGGATGGGGTAACGCGTTTGCGAGATGTAATAGGTCACGATCCACGCAAGACCGATAAGAAAAGCGGTGAGCATCGTTGGGACGAGCCAGCGTGGGCTCTCCTTCGGCTCAGGAAGAGCGGTCGCTACCTTATCGGGAAGGTACTTCTTCTCTTTCTTACGGATCCGAGACTTTGGCATGTGAGAAGTCTACCCCACTCCGGCAGGATAGGCACATGGCGACCAAGATTCTCGTAGTCGATAACTACGACTCGTTCGTCTTTAATCTCGTCCAATATCTAGCGCAACTTGGTGCCGAGTGCACCGTTCTTCGCAATGACGAGGTAGAGATCTCCGATGCGCGCTCTTTTGACGGCGTATTAATTTCTCCCGGCCCGGGAATTCCTGAAGAAGCCGGAGTGAGTATTGAACTAGTGAAGTTCTGCGCTCAGGAAAAGATCCCACTCCTCGGTGTTTGCCTAGGGCATCAAGCAATAGGAGTTGCATTCGGTGGCGTTGTCTCGCGCGCACCTGAATTACTCCACGGAAAGACTTCACAAGTACATCACAATGATAAGAGCGTACTTCATGGTTTACGTGATGGATTCACTGCTACTCGTTATCACTCGTTAGCCATTGAACGCGATTCATTTGAAGGTAAGTCAGACTTAGAGATTACTGGTTGGACTGATAGCGGAGTGGTAATGGCCGTTTGTCATAAATCTTTACCTATTCACGGTGTGCAATTCCATCCGGAATCGGTACTTACTGAAGGCGGACACCACCTACTCGCTAACTGGTTAGAGATCTGTGGCGATAAGAATGCGCTTAAGAAATCTGAAGGATTAGCTCCCGTTATCGGTCGCTGACATCAACTTTCACTTGGAGTTGGTGAAGGGGCAGGCTCACCCTTGTAGGTATTGATAGTAATTGTCACTGAAGAACCGATCTTTGCTGATTCATCTGCAGCCGGCGCTTGCGCGAGAACAACCCCACTAGGTTGTTCAGAATCTTGAGTCTCAATTACATTTGGAATAAATCCAGCCTGAATAAGGATTGTTGTGGCTTGGATTCGAGATATTCCGAGTATGTCTGGAACAAATACCTTCCCACTTGCGATATTAAATACAACGCCACTACCAGCAGCGACCGTTGACCCAGGTTCAGGCACAACGCCGACGATTGTTCCGGGCGCCTCACTTGATTCAACCGCATTAGTTTTAGCAAGAATCAATCCAGCTCCATCTAGCAATAATTTTGCTTCATCGAGAGTCTTACCAATCAATGTTGTGGGTACCGATGTCTTACCAGGGCCATCTGAAAGGATTATCTGTACTTGGCTTCCTGGTTCAACTTTTGTTCCTGCACTAGGAGTTTGTGATGCGACCCGGTCTGCAGGAACTCGCGGATCAGGGGCACGTTCGACGATGATTGTAAATCCATCCAAAGTCTCACGGGCTTGCATCTCGGTCAGACCTGATACATCTGCAAGGGAAATCAAAGTTATTGGGGTTGGAATTCGGGAAATAAAATAAGTGCCAGAGGAGATAAGGACTACCACAGCAACAATCGCTGCGATGACTAGATTACGTCGTTTAGGGTTTGCAATCTTTTTCTTTACCTCTTCGCCACGATCTAACCGATTGATATCTTCCAACATCTCACTTGCACTTTGATAACGTGCGAGTGGATCTTTTGATAACGCACCTGAAATGATGTTATCGACACCGGGTGGGAGTTCCTCAGTTAACTCTGAAACGGGAGTGAATTCTGCCGAAACATGTTGATAGGCGATAGCTACAGGAGTGTCGCCAAGAAATGGTGGGCGTCCAGTAAGTAATTCATAGAGGAGACATCCAACAGAGTAGATATCACTCCGTGAGTCCGCTACTTCGCCTCTTGCTTGTTCCGGAGAGAGATAATTGGCTGTTCCAACAACAGTCCAGGCATGAGTGACCGTCGCGCTTGCATCATCAAGAGCCCGTGCGATACCAAAATCCATCACCTTGACATCGCCTGCCGATGTCAACATCACGTTAGCTGGCTTGATATCTCGGTGAACGATTCCATTTCTATGTGAATACTCAAGGGCTTCTAAGATGCCGCGAATTACTGCAATTGCTCTCTTAAAAGGTAAACGTTCTCCGGAACGAATAACTTCACGAATTGTCTTGCCATTTACCTGTTCCATGACGATGTAAGGGAGAACTCCGTTTTCCGATCCTTCTTCGCCCGTGTCATAAACCGAGACAATTGCGGGATGATTAAGACCGGCCGCTGCTTGTGCCTCTCGTCTAAAACGAGCGAGAAAGGCAGGATCGCGAGCAAGATCACTTCGTAGAATCTTGATTGCCACTGGCCTGGATAATCTGGTGTCGCGACCTTCAAATACATCAGCCATTCCGCCAGCGCCGATGAGTTCGCCAACTTCATATCGATTTGCGAGGATACGTGTCACTTCTCACCACTCTCTCCACGCGCTGCACCAATAAATCCAGGATGGGTTTTTTTTTCTGAGGAAACAGTGGCAACAATAATGGTTACGTTATCTGGCGCACCTTTTTTAAAGGCCAAGCCTTTGAGTTCACTGAGAGTCGCCTCGCTGATCCCATGAGAGTCGATGACCTTTCGTATTTTTGTTTCATCAACCACTCCCGCTAATCCATCAGAACATAAAAGGAGGCAATCGCCTTCGACAATCTCTAATTCAGTGAAATCTGGCCGTTCATGTTGTACCGCACCCATAAGGGCTTTGGTCACAAAGGAGCGTTGCGGGTGACCATCAATCTCTTCTGGAGAAATTCGTCCTTGATCAAGTAGCTCTTGTACAACAGTGTGATCTTTGGTTAGTTGTGAGATTTTTCCATCGCGAATCAGATAGGCACGCGAATCCCCTAGGTGGGCTAAAAATAATCGCTCTTTACCAATAATGATTACGGTGAGCGTTGTGCCCATGCCCTGTAATTCATTTTTGTTCTTCATCTCTATCGCGAGTGAATTATTAATTTCAAGAAAAGTTTCGACGAGCGTGGTCTCAGCATTTCGCTGATTAAGCGAGAGCTTCTCCAATTGTGAGATCTTTTTGATTGCAAGTGAGGAGGCAATCTCACCTCCAGCATGACCGCCCAAGCCATCAGCTACTGCTAGTACTTTGGCGCCAGCCCACCCGGAATCTTCGTTTTCGGTGCGATGCAAGCCAACATCGGAGAGCGCAACGCTCTGAAAATACTGGCTCATGTTCGCCATGCTACCGGGGCTCTCAAGCCCCCCTGAGCGAGCGCTTATCGCGTAGAGTTTTCTATATGTCCCGCTATACCTATCTTGGCCCAGCCGGCACCTTCTCAGAAGCTGCTCTGGTGCCACTTCTTAAAAGTGGTGATAGCTCAGAGCCTGCGGCAAATGTCACTGCCGCATTGGAGTCGGTTCGCAATGGGCAGAGCGATTATGCATTAGTCCCAATTGAGAATTCGGTCGAGGGGGTTGTAGCACGAACTCTTGATGAATTAGCGATGGGGCAACCTTTGATGATTATTGGGGAAGAAGTTCTTCAAGTCTCATTTGCGCTGATGGTTAAGGCAGGTAGGAGTAAGAAAGAGATAAAGCGTCTAGCAACTCACCCACATGCCGAAGCGCAATGCCGGGAATACATCGCCAAACATTTACCTCATGCTGAAGTTGTCTTAACAAATTCAACTGCTGCGGGCGCTGAAAGTGTTTCCAAGGGTGATGCAGATGGCGCAATTGCTGCAGAGGTGGCGGCAAAACATTATGGTCTTGAGGTTATTGAACGGAATATCGGTGATCGTGAGGGCGCAGTAACGCGATTTGTGGTTATATCTAAACTAGGAGAGATTCCTGCACTCACAGGGCACGATCGCACTTCTTTGGCGATTTTTATCGCAGCAGATCATTCAGGTGCATTGTTGGAGATTCTGACTGAGTTTGCGGTGAGAGGAGTAAATCTCACTTTCATCCAATCGCGACCTACCGGTGGTGAGCTTGGTCAGTATCACTTCATAGTCGATGTCGAGGGACACATTCTCGAGGAACGCGTGGGTGATACTTTAAAGGCGCTTCATCGAATATGCGCCGAAGTTCGTTTCCTTGGTTCATATCCACGAGCCGATAAAATCACTCCAACATCTACTACAGGAATGACTGATCGAGCATTCAAATCTGCTGAGCAGTGGTTAAGCACAATACGAAGCGGTAAGCAGGCTTAAATGATAGATCTCAAAGTCCTTCGAGAGAGCCCTGACCGCGTCCGCGAATCGCAACGTGCACGTGGGGCAAGTGTTGAAATCGTTGATGCAGCGATCGCTGCTGACCAGCAACGCCGAAATGCGATTGTTGAATTCGAACGAGTCCGTGCAGAACAGAATGCGCTCTCGAAAAGTATTGGTGGCGCAAAAGGCGACGAAAAAAATTCATTGTTAGCAAAGGCAAAAGATTTAGCTACCGCTGTAAAAGAGGCCGATACTCGTCGGGCTGAGGCCGAAGCACATGCCGACAAGGTCTTAGGAGAATTGGCAAATATTGCCGATACTCGTGCGCCCATTGGTGGCGAAGAAGATTTTGTAGTTCTTGAAGAGATAGGCAAACCACCTCAATTCTCCTTTCAACCGAAAGATCATGTCGAGTTAGGGAAAATTCTGGGGGCTATTGATACCGAGCGTGGTGCAAAAGTCTCAGGCTCTCGTTTCTATTATTTAACAGGAAATGGTGCGCTACTTGAGTTTGCACTTATCAATCTGGCGATGGCAAAGGCGGTGGCTGCTGGATTTATCCCAGTAGTCCCACCAGTTCTTGTAAAACCTCATGCCATGGAAGGCACGGGTTTTCTTGGCCAAGCTGCAGAGAATGTTTTTCATCTTGAGCAAGATGATTTCTATTTAGTTGGTACGAGTGAGGTGCCTCTTGCTGCATATCACATGGATGAGATCCTCGATAAGGAGAGTTTTCCACTTCGCTATGCAGGCTTCTCCTCGTGTTTCCGGCGCGAGGCGGGAACATACGGGAAAGATACGCGTGGAATTATTCGAGTGCATCAATTCGACAAAGTTGAGATGTTCTCATTCTGCGCACCTGAAGATGCTGCTGCAGAACATGAACGGTTGCTGGCATGGGAGAAGGAATTTCTCAATGCTCTAGAGATTCCCTACAGAGTCATAGATGTTGCAACCGGAGATCTTGGCTCTAGTGCAGTGCGGAAATTTGATTGTGAGGCATGGATTCCTACCCAAAATGCATATCGTGAAGTAACTAGTACCTCCAATTGCACTGAATTTCAAAGTAGACGATTAAATATTCGGTATAAAGATGAAGCGGGAACTCGACCGGTAGCAACGCTCAACGGAACTCTTTGTGCCATTCCTCGAATCATTGTCGCGATTCTTGAAAACCATCAACAAGAAGATGGTTCAGTAAATATACCGAAGGCGCTAATTCCATTTCTTGGAAAATCTAGATTTGAACCGGTGTGATTTCCGGATTGAAACGGCCAAAGTTAATCGCCACTGATCTTGATGGGACAATCGTCCCTTTTGATCGCCCGATCTCCCAACGAACAATCGATGCTTTTACTGCAGCGCACAATCTAGGCATCCATATCTATTTTGCAACAGGAAGACCTCCACGATGGATGAAAGAAGTGCGAGAAACTTTTAACTTTGGTACCGGAATCTGTGGGAACGGTGCGCTGCTCTACGATTTTCGAGCCGAAACAATTCTGGAGTCGTGGCTTATTGAGAGCGATTTGCTAGTAAGAGGTGCGCAGATGCTTCGAGAGGTGATTCCTGGGGCAACCTTTGCCGTCGAAAACTTCGATGGTTTCCAGCGGGAACAAAGTTACAACCCTCGTTGGGATAAGGGTCTGGATGATCAGGGCGTTTCACTGATCGAAGCCCATTTGAATCAACCGGCCATTAAATTCCTGGTACGGAGCAAGGAAGAAGTAGTTACCGCCGATGAGATGCTCGCGCTCGCTGATGCGACTGTCGGCGAATTCTTGACTGTTACTCATTCAAATCCTCACGAATCTCTCCTAGAGATCTCTGCGCGAGGGGTAAGCAAGGGGAGCACTCTGGCAAAAGTCGCTGAAAGATTAGATATCTCAGCCGATGATGCGGTGACCTTCGGTGATAACCCAAATGATCTTTCGATGCTTGCCTGGTCGGGTCGTTCTTACGCCATGAAGACCGGCCATCCAGCTACCCATGCAATAGCAACTGGGATCGCCCCAGAGTGTAATGACGATGGTGTTGCCCAAGTTATCGAAGAACTCCTTGCGCTTCCGGAGTAGATGTCCGAGAGTATGGATATGAAATCTGGCAGCGCAGTAATTACAGGTGCTTCACGAAATATCGGGGCGGCTATCGCTACTCGATTATCAACCGACGGTTTTCCAGTTGCGATTAATTACTATTCCAAAAATGAGCATTCAGATGCTCAAGCTGTCAAAGAAGAGATTGTGAAATCTGGCGGCAAAGCTGAAATTTATCAATGTGATGTCTCGCAAAATGATCAGATTGAGGCGATGTTTCGCGCTGTTACTGCCGACTTAGGAGCACCAAACGTTCTTGTGAACAATGCAGCTACCTCGGTGGCATCTGCGATAACTTTCCGTGAGATTGATGAAAGCGCTTGGGATGAAGTCAGCGACACTAATTTGAAAGGCGTCTTTCTCTGTTGCAAGGCATTTGATAAATACAGCATCCCGGGAAGTTATCGAAGCATCATCAATATCTCCTCAATCCGAGTATCAATTGGGATGGAAGGAAATAGTCATTACACGGCAGCGAAGGCAGCTCTAATTGGATTTGGCCGAGTGCTCGCTCGAGAATTAGGACCATCTGAAATTCGCGTCAATGCAATCTTGCCTGGAGCGATTACTACTCCCGATCAGGCTGCTTATGGAGATGTAGCAGCGCTACATAAAATGATTTTGGATTCACAATCTCTCAAACGTTTAGGGATGCCTGTAGATATTGCCAATCTCGTTTCGTTTTTGGTGAGTCCCGATGCCGCTTTCATCACCGGCCAATCGATCCTCTGCGATGGCGGCTGGGCTTTTCAGTAATTGGCTCGACCCCAGCATCATCCGGTAGATTTTGCGGTGGAGGGCTCGCATAGCGGCCGAGTGCACCGGTCTTGAAAACCGGCAAGGGAAACCTTCGAGGGTTCAAATCCCTCGCCCTCCGCCAGAATTCTCCCCCTTGTGGGCAACTTCACCCCAATGCACCCCACCATCTGTATGGCGTTAACCCCTGAAGGAGCGAGAAAATACTCGTCATTGAGAGCTTGAAAACGACCGAGTAACGACAGAGTAACGACAGAGTGGGGTAGGTAAAAAATGGCTGGAGTTCACGCCGAACACCGAGCGCAAATCAAAGAGCGAACGCTGCGCACGGATCGTTGGTGGTTGCAACCTGCGGCGACTGTATTCGTCCTCGTCAGTTTCATCATTTATGCAACATTCCGCGCATTTGAGAATAAGCACTACTTCGTAGAGAAGGGTGAATTGATTTCACCTTTCTATTCGCCATGTCTTTCCAATGCTTGCGTCCCAGGATCACAATTATTTGGCTCACTGGGGCCCTCTGCGCTCTGGGGATTTGCAATCTCACCAGCGCTATTGATTTTGATCTTCCCACTCGGATTTCGTCTTACCTGTTATTACTACCGCAAGGCTTACTACCGATCCTTCTGGCAATCACCACCAGCATGCGCTGTTGCTGAGCCGCACAAGAAATACACAGGTGAGACCAAGCAACCTCTCATCTTGCAGAACGGACACCGTTGGTTCTTCTATGCGGGATTAATCTTCAATGTCATTCTCACCTATGACGCATTCCTTGCATTCCACGGACCAGATGGTGGATTTGGTATGAGTGTTGGCACTTTAGTGCTCCTTGCCAATGCGACTTTGCTCTGGCTTTATTCACTCTCATGTCACACCTGCCGACATACAGTTGGCGGTCGTCTCCGCCATTTCTCCAAGCATCCACTCCGTTACAAACTTTGGACGCGTATCTCAATTCTCAATCACCATCATGCGAAGTTCGCCTGGGTCTCACTCTTTGGTGTGGCGCTCGCCGATCTTTATGTTCGTTTAGTTGCAACAGGTGCAATCACGAATTATTTCTTCTTCTAGGAAAAACGGGGACTAATAGATGAGCATGGAACGCTATTCATACGATGTAGTCGTCGTGGGTGCGGGTGGCGCCGGACTTCGCGCTGCGGTAGAGGCGCGTGAAGCGGGCTTTAAAGTAGCCATTATTTGCAAGTCGCTCTTTGGTAAAGCACATACAGTTATGGCTGAAGGTGGAATCGCTGCAGCGATGGGCAATGTCAATTCATCCGATAATTGGCAGGTTCATTTCCGTGACACGATGCGGGGTGGAAAATTCCTCAACAACTGGCGGATGGCAGAACTGCACGCCAAAGAATCCCCTGAGCGAGTGTGGGAACTTGAGATGTGGGGTGCGCTCTTTGATCGCACTCAAGAAGGAAAGATCTCCCAACGAAATTTCGGTGGACATGAGTATCCGCGACTTGCTCACGTAGGAGATCGCACTGGTTTGGAATTGATTCGCACCATGCAACAGCGAATCGTTGCGCTACAACAACAAGATGGTGAGAACCATGGCGATATGGAATCTCATATTCGCGTATTTGCTGAAGTCACTATCACCGATGTGCTCGTAGAAAATGGTAAGGCTGCTGGTGTTTATGGATACCGTCGCGAGAGCGGATCTGAATTACTTTTTGAAGCGGGCGCAGTGATTCTTGCAACTGGCGGTATCGGAAAGAGTTTTAAAGTCACAAGTAATTCTTGGGAAGGTACTGGCGATGGCCATG
>VGAL01000015.1 GCA_016870715.1 Actinomycetota bacterium
GATGATGAATTTGATATTGCAGGAGCGGCTACTGGCGTCGTCGAGACGAGCAAATTGCTTGGCGCTGAGAAAGTTCAATCTGGAGATGTTGCTATAGCGATTGCTAGTAGTGGAGTGCATGCCAATGGTTTCTCACTCGTACGCCATATCATCCGCGAGAACAAACTCTCTCTAGAGAGCAATGTCGCAGAACTAGAAAAGTCGTTAGGCGAAGCGCTCCTGGTTCCCACCACAATTTATGCCGCGGACTTATTGGAGGTAATTTCTGAGGTAGAGGTACATGCGATGGCCCATATAACCGGTGGTGGGTTAGCTGCCAATACCGAACGAGTCATGCCATCACACCTGCACTTGGTGATTGAGCGAAAGAGCTGGGCTTTGCCACCACTCTTTGCGTACCTTCAAGGAATTGGTCAGGTGCCTCAGGAAGATCTGGAGCGGACCTTTAATTGCGGGGTGGGGATGGTCCTCATCGCGCCGGCTCAATCGGTTGGTCCAGCCCTGACGCTCCTTCGGAGCCAGGGCCATCTAGCCTGGGAGTTGGGTGAGATTTCGCCGGCTACCCGCGCTGGCGCTGGGGTCAAGTTGGAAGGGGCCTTCCAAAACCGATAATCTTTCCCCACGAAAATTACGAAATCCGGGTATTACCTGGAGGCGACTAGTAGGTAAGGGGGTCACGCCATGGGGCGCGGCCGAGCTAAAGCCAAGCAGACGAGAGTTGCTCGCGATCTTAAGTATTCATCTCAAGAAATCGATGTTGAGAAATTAGCCCGTGAATTACACGGCGAAATGGCAGAGCGCGATGATAAAGATGACGATGATCCATTTGCCGAGGGAAATTACATCCGTCGCGCCTAGCGCATCTTTATGAGACCAACCCCTTATGTAGCGTCGTTGCGCGTCTACGAACCACTCGAAGCGTTTAGTGAAATTGAGCAATTGCGCTGGAGTGAAATATCAATAGAGCAACACACTGGCCACGACGAACAATCTCGCGCCTTACGACGAGCGATTAGACCAGAAATCTCCCGGATTGATGGCGCCCACATCATTGACCATGAGGGGCAAAGGTATGTTGCTCCGTGGTCAACGGCGCTTCGCACGTGGGCAGCGCTCTCTGATTTCAAGAATTCTCTGCCATCGACGGTAACGCCATATTTCCTTCCTGAAGGAATGGAAGATGCTCTTACTGCGGGAGTAGCAGAATTCGAGATTGGATTTGATAAGGCGCCGCACATCCTCACCGAGACATGGATGATCCCGCCCCGTTGGTTCACGCTCTTCTCACCCGAAGAGCGATTGCGCGGTGATTCACCCGATGGTCCTTTTACGATTGTGCGAACCACATTGATTAATGCACGGAAGCGCTCCCAAATTGCCTACTCGGCAGTAATAAATGCATTTGGCGAGGGCGATGTAGCCGATGAGATGAAGTCACTTGTGGAGTGGCTTGATCTCTTCCATCCCGGCTCGATAGTCGAATTGGATTACGGTGGATTAGCGGGATTTATTGCGCTCGCCGAAGGTGGAATTGAAGAAGATACTTCACTTGAAGATATTCAACACTCGCTGGCTGGTTTAATTTCTGGCGATGGACAAGAGGCTGGAGTTGGCTATTCGCGATTAGTGTCGCGTTGGCGCAAGGTTGCTATGTACGAACAGGCGACTTGATGTGTAATATCGCGCCATGAAAATCACCGGATACAAACTATTTCCAGCCCCGCCTCGTGAACTCTTCCTAAAGATTGAAACCGATGAAGGAATTGTCGGTTGGGGCGAGCCTGTGCTCGAGGGCAAGACCGATACCGCCGCAACTTGTGTAAAAGAGTTGATGGAGTATCTCGTTGGCAAAGATCCGCGAGATATTGAGAAGCACTGGCAACGGATGCTCAAGGGTGGTTTCTATCGCGGGGGAGCGATTGCTTTTTCGGCAATCTCTGGAATCGATCAAGCCCTCTGGGACATTCTCGGAAAGAGCCTTAACGTTCCGGTTTACACCCTCCTTGGCGGTGCAGTTCGTGATCGCATTCGCATTTACGGTCACTTAAATACAAGAACTCCACATGAGGCGCAGACACAGATTCCACTGAAGCAAGAGATCGAAGAGCTGCGCGAAATCACGCAAATCCAAATGGATCGTGGATTAACTGCCTTTAAATTCTGTCCTGCAGATGCTTTAGAGCCCATCGATACTCTCCACGAAGTAAAGAAGATTGTTGCTCGCGTCGAGGCTGTGCGTGAACATATTGGAGAGCATCGCGACTTGATGCTTGATTTCCATGGTCGGTTCAGCCTCGCCAATTCACGACGACTTCTTCCGCTTCTGGAGCCATACAACTTGCTCTTCGTTGAAGAGCCTGTTCTTCCTGAATACACCAAGCACTTCCAGCTCATTGTGGAATCGACTCCGATTCCTATCGCTACGGGTGAGCGCCTCTTCCTCCGTACCGATTTCCAAGATGTGCTCCGCACCGGACTTGCTGTTGCGCAACCTGATATCAGCCATGCGGGTGGTATCTCTGAACTTCGTCGGATCGCTGCGATGGCCGAGATATACAACGTCTTCATGGCTCCACACAGTCCACTTGGTCCAATTAATCTTGCTGCAAGTTTGCAGTTGGACTTTGCTACTCCAAACTTCCTCATTCAAGAGCAAGTGCTTGGACTTGGAAATCCCGGAACTGCCGACAATAGATACAAGTTCGTGGATTATGGTGATTACAACGTCAAGGATGGCTATGTCGAATTAATGAAGAAGCCAGGTCTAGGTATTGATGTTGATGAAGATGCGGTACGGCACGTTGCCGAGAACGCCAAACCTTGGCGCGCACCTGAATGGACTGGCAAAGATGGCGCGCTAGCGGAGTGGTGATATGGACAGAATCTGTTGGACATTGAGATTAAAGCCAGATCGGGTCAATGATTACCGCGAGACGCACGCCGCCATTCCCGATTACTATCGCCAGGCGCTTAGTGATGCGGGTTGGAAGAATTATTCAATCTGGCTCATGCCAGATGGCCTGGTCATTGGTTACGTGGAATCTGAAAATTGGGATGAATCGCGCCGAATTATGTTCGCTCGTAAGGATGTATACGAGAGATATGCCGCTGAAATAGGGGACAAGATGAAAGATGCCTTCATTTGGCCTCCGGAGGGACCTCCGACCGATCCGCTTCGAATACACCCATGCGAGGAGTTGGTTTTCCGCCTCGACTAGCGCTCCGCGGGCAAGGTAAAGAATTGTTACCTTTTCGGATATCCGAAAAAGTAGAGATTTCTGCCTTCGTAAGTGCCTTGCCCTGCTATTTATCCTCCAGTTAGCCTCCTTTCAAGGTTCGTGATGTATGACATTCCGGAAATACGAGACCTAAGAAAAGAGGAAATTGATGAAAGGCTTCATTTCACGCAAAAAGTTTCGCGTGGGCTTTGTAGCAAGTCTTTTGACGATCTCTCTTGCATCATTTGGCATTCAAAGTGCCCATGCTGTGACTGAGTTACGTTTTGCAGCGCTTGCTGGAATTGATAATAACTTCAAACCGGTTATCGAACAGTGGAATAAAGAGAATCCAGATATTCAGGTTAAAGTAGAAACTCTTCCAGCTGCTATCCCAGATATTGTCAAGAGCTTGGCAGCATCTTCACTTAGCGGTAGCGCTCCAGATTTAATTAACAACCTTGACACCTATGCCGATCAATTGGCAGATGTCGGATTTACCGAAGATCTCACTAAGTATTTTGGAACAGCATCGGGCGGTTTGAAGCGCGCAGATTTCAACCAAGCATTCTTGAGCTCCTATGTTCCAATCAACTTCCCTAAGCAAGTTCATGGTCTTCCAATCGCTGCAGATGCGATTGTTGTCTTCTACAACAAGACACTCTTCAAGAAGGCTGGAGTTGCACTTCCTAAAGATGGTTGGACCTATGACCAATACCTCAAGACTTGCGATGCGATTTCCAAGTGGGGCGCAAAGCAGAAGCCACAGGTATGGGGATCATCGGGCGGACCTGGTGGAGGAAGTAAGTCCATCTGGCAAGCTCAGTACAACCCATTCCTTCGTTCTGTAGGTGCGTACACTTACGATCGCAATACCAACACTTCAAAGATTGGCGCACCAGAGGCGATTGAAGCATGGAAGCAACTCGTGAAGCCATGGCAGAGTGGTTGCATTCCTAAGTACAGTATTTCTTCAGGAAAGACCCCCCCTACTTTCCAAGGTGGACAGGTAGCGATGGAAACTTCCGTTCGCGCACTTCTTCCAACCTACAAAGCTGGACTAGCTGAGAAGAAGATGGATTGGGATGTCGTTGATATGCCAACCATCAAGGGCAAAGTCTCCAAGTACATCATTGGTGGCGGAAGCTATGGACTTGGTATGGCGGCTACATCAAAGAACAAGGCAGCTGCATGGAAGTTCATTGATTGGTTCTATACGACTAAGAACGGTGGAATCAACACACTTCAGGCAAGCGGATCACTTGTTCCTCCAACAGATGCAGGTATCGCAAATGGTGACTGGCGTAAACTCGCTGCTCCTCCAGCGAATATCAATGCATTCGGACGTGCGATTAAGAACTCCTTCATCGCGCCGAAACTTCCAGGCCAAGCCGGAACAGTTCTCGATACTGTAATTGGCGATGCCCTTGCGGAAGTTCTGTTGAAGAAAGTCTCGGTAGAGAAAGCCTTTAAGAAAGCCGAAGCAAAAGTAACGGCGGCTATCAAGAAGGAACTTGACCAGTAAAAACAAGCAGAAACTAGATTTGGTGACGCTCAATTTTTTGGGCGTCACCAAATCACTATTTAGTGACTTACTCCAACTACTTTGTATTGAAATGGGTGTATAGAATGCAGAGTGTGGCTACAGCACAACGAGAACAAAAGTCTCAAGTGGGCCAGCGAAAGAAATTAAAGCGAAACGATCGTTTCTGGTTGGCGATATTTGTTTCGCCAAACTTGTTTATGTACACATTGTTTATTTTGGTTCCTTCAATTGCGGGAGTGCTCTTAAGTTTCTGTGAATGGAACATCCTTGGTCCGATCAACTGGGTGGGATTAGAGAATTACCGGCGTTTAGCCGAGGATGAATTACTTTTGCCCGCATTGGGTAGGACGGTGCAATTCTTAGCTCTTGGGGTATTGCCGACAGTATTCGGTGGTTTCTTGATCGCGGTCCTTTTAAATTGGAAGGTAAAAGGTATTGGTGTATTCCGCGCCATGTTCTTCCTGCCTCTGACGATTTCAAGCGCGGTAGCTGGCATTGCATGGTCGAGCATTTTTAATCCAGAAGCTGGTTGGATTAATCGAATTCTAAAAATATTTGGGATTACTGGTCCAGAATGGTTGGCGAGCGTCTCTTGGGCTCTTCCTTCGGTCACTATCATCGTCATTTGGTTGTCGCTTCCATTAGTAATCATTCTTTATCTAGCAGGCTTACAGAGAGTCTCTCCAGAGATTTTGGAAGCTGCCGCGCTCGATGGCGCAAATGCCTGGCAAAGAGTCTGGCAAATAATCTTTCCATGTGTCTCGGCAACAACAATCTTGGTCGTTGCGATAGAAATCCTGGCATTTCTTTCATCACCATTTGAAATTTCATTGTTGATGGTTCAAGGAGGTCCGCTTGATTCAACCACCTCACTTGCTTACTACGCATACAAGATGGCTTTCGAACAATTCGAAGTAGGTTATTCGGCGGCGCTAGTCATGGTGCAATTCTTTGCGCTTTTACTAGTCGCCCTGCCCATCATTCAGTTCCGTAAATACCGAAGGGCTAGGGGGAAATAACAATGGCGAGCTCAGTGCTCTTCACTCAGAAAAGGTCCGCAAATTTCCTTCGATACAGCTTAATTACTCTGCTCTCTCTGCTATTTGTCTTCCCACTACTCTATTTGGTTTCAGGTTCATTAATGAGCTTGGAAGAGGTGCAGGTCTATCCACCACGACTTATACCATCTTCACTAAATTGGAGTAACTATATCGAAGCGTTTTCAGTGATGACGCCGCGAATTTTCTTTAACACATTATTCTTTACTTTTGGAATTCTGATCTTGCAACTCATTCTCTCGTTCACCGCAGGATTTGCACTTGCAAAAATGCCTTTCAAATATGCCGCATTGATTGTGGCGCTTTTTGCAATTCCAGTATTTCTTCCTACAAACATCTCAATCATTCCTCTCTATTTAGTCACATATAAGTTGGGCCTTCTCAATACCTGGGGTGGGATGATCCTGCCAATTGTGGGCTCAACTGCTTTTGGAACTCTGCTATTTCGTCAATTTATGGTGAATTTTCCAGAGGGATTGATTGATGCTGCACGCATGGATGGAGCTAGTTGGCCGCGGGTTCTCTTCCGTATCGTGCTTCCGCTCGCCCGTCCACCAATTGCCTCCTACTCTGCAATCACCTTCTTGACTGCGTGGAATATGTACATTTGGCCACTCATGGTGGGAAGTAGAGAAGAGTTTCGCGTTGCAACGGTTCAACTGGCACCACTTATCGCCGGCGGAACGGGCTTCTACGGAAAAGTTGGCCCGAATGTTACGTACGCGGCAGCTCTCTTGAGCGCGCTTCCAGTGGTGTTGTTCTTCCTCTGGGCACAGCGTTGGTTTATCAATGCAATTGCAGGCACTGGTAACGACTCATAATGAACAAGAAACTAGGTGTAGCAATAGTCGGCTGTGGGTTCATGGGTCGCCGACATATGTTGGGCTTCAACGCACTTCACAAAGCGGGCAAACTCGATGGCGAAATTGTGGCACTCCTCGATATCAACGCTGAAACTGCCAATAAATTAGCTGAAGAGACCTTTTCTCTTATGGGAATGCGGCCGAGGGTTTACACATCAATCGATGAGCTGTTAAAAGATGAACGAGTAGAAGCGCTAGACATAGTCACTGACCCACGTACTCACCACACCATCGCAATCAAAGCAATGGAAGCTGGCCGCCACGTGCTCTGTGAAAAACCATTGGCATTGACGATGAAAACTGGTCGGATGATGGTCGAAGCAGCCGAGCGGACTGGAATGGTGCTAGGCACTGCAGAAAATTATCGCCGCGGTGGGGCTAATCGTGTAGCAAAAGCAGTAATTGATTCCGGACTACTTGGCAAACTCCATCTCATGCTCGAATTCTGGGCCGGCGGTGATGACAAGATTATTATTAGCAAGTGGCGCCACATGAAAGATACCGGGGCTATCGGACTCGATATGAGCATTCATTACGCCGACATCATCGAATATTACGTCGGTCCAGTAGAGCGAGTCTGGGGACGTGGCATCATCGCAGAGCCAACTCGAGTCACTGCTGATGGTTCCGAGACGATCATTCCTACCGGTGAAGATGCGCTCTTTGCAAGCATGCAAACTAAGGCTGGAGTAGATGTGCAGTACACATATTTACCTTCAGGACTTGGCAAGCGCTATCAACAGCGGAGCTTGCATGGCACCAAAGGCTCAATGACAGTTCCCCCTGATCGTTCAGATGGAGATGTTGTCGTTTACCTAGCTGACCAAGAGTTAAAGGGTGAGGAACTCATGGCGGAGTTAAAGAAGCTAGGTGCGTTTATCAATATTAACGATGTCACCAAAGCGGTACTCGGCCCAGATGGAACTGGCGGCAAGGGCGCTGCATGGGCTGATGTCGATGCGGGGTACCTCGCCGTTGAGATTGCCGACTTCATTGAAGCAGTCTTTGAAAAACGTGCTCCAGAGGTTGATGGAATGGGTGGCCTGCGCGCCCTCGCTGTCGTTTACGCCATCCTCGAATCAGGGATAGCCAAAAGAGAGGTTTCCGTTGACGAGATACTCAATGGCAGACTTCATACTTATCAAGATGAGATTGATGTGGCTATCGAAAAGATGAGTGGATGATTGGGTGAATCTATGAGCGAAGAATTGAAATTCCATCAAGTGGCTTATGTAGTAAAAGATCTGGATACCGCGGTAAAACATTGGGCCGATAATCTCGGGATTGGGCCATGGACGGTCTATACCTTGAAAGCACCGGGACTCCGTGATTGCATATATAAAGGTGCGAAGACTGAATTTAGTCTTCGCCACGCAATGGCTTTTGCTGGAAATATGCAATTTGAATTGGTGCAACCCCTTGATGGGCCATCAATCTTCAAAGACCAACTTGAGACAATTGGCGAAGGTATGAACCACGTTGGTTGCATCGTCCAAGACCACCCAGCAGCAGTTGCTGATTTCCTCGCGCGCGGTTTTACCCCGTTACAGAGCGCAGGAGGATTTGGCGCTGAAGGCGATGGTGCTTTTGCATACTTTCAACCTCCAGATGGAATCAGTGCAATTGTCGAATTGATTTCGCCACCCAAGGTGCGAATCAAGCCAGATTACGTTTATCCAGCGCAGGAAGGTGCATGATGAAATCTGCAGCAAGAATTGCGAAAGTCGAGACCTTTGTTGCGGGAATGTCATGTTTTGTTCGGTTGACGACAGAAGATGGCATACAAGGAGTGGGTGAATCCACTGCCTTTGCATTCCCGAAGAATGTCGCGGAAATTATCAAGAGTTTTGAGCCCTTTCTCGTTGGTGCTGACGCACACGATGTCGAGCAGAATTGGTTAAAGATGTATCGGGCTTTAGGTTGGCGCGGTTTGACTCTCGGAGGCGCAATTAGCGCGATTGACCAGGCATGCTGGGATATCCGCGGTCGAATCTTTGAAACACCAGTTTGGCATCTTCTCGGAGGTCGCAGTAGAAAAGCTGTACGTGGCATGAAGGTAGTTTTCGGGGCAACGAAAGAAGATCTACTAAAGGAATCTCTAGCGGCTCAAAAAGCGGGCTTCACTGCAATCAAAGTGATTCTGCATCAGCATGAACATCACGGCATGCGCCATGCTGAGAAAATCGCCGACCTCGTTGATCGAATGGCAGCACTTCGCGATGCGGTAGGAAATAGCCTTGATATCGGAATTGAATTACATCGCAATATGCAACCAGGCAATTCGATTGCCTTAATCCAAGAGTTGATGCCTTATCGGCCGCTGTTTGTTGAGGATCCAATCCCACCTGATAGCGTCCTATCTTTTGGCGAGGTATCCGAAAAGGTGGATACGCCCATGGCCGCCGGCGAACGCAATACCTCTATATATGAGTTCCGTGAATATATAGAGCATGCAGGTCTCTCGTTCGTCCGTCCCGACATAGGTCTTGCAGGTGGCTTCACACATGTGAGAAAAATCTGTGCGATGGCAGAGGCCCATCATCAGGGAGTTCTGCCCCACGCCGTTCCCTCTGGCGCGATAGCGACCATGGCACATATCCATATGGGAATTACCGCTCCAAATTGGGAAGCTCAAGAACATATCGATCAAAATGTTGATCCGGTGCAGCAGATGGTCAAGCGAATCCCAACTCTAAAAGATGGATGGTTATATCCATTTGACGAGCCAGGGCTTGGCATGGAGATCAATGATGCTTTCTTCGCGACAAACCCTCCAGTAACTGTCCACGGTGTAAAAGCTGATTTACGAGAAGATGGGTCGGTGGCTCTCCGATGAGTAAACCAAAGGTAGGAATTGCCTGCTCCGCAGCTACGCGGGAGTTGTACCTGGAAAAGCGGGACTTAGACCGTCTTGGGAAAATTGCCGATGTAGTCATCGAAGAGTATGACGTGCCAACTGATTGGGTGACTATCCCAGTCGATCCTGAGGTTGAGAAACGTTTTGCCAAATTCGCTCAGGATCTCGATGTATTAATTGTTTGTCATGGTGGGCCGCGAATTACCAAACCCGTATTTGAGGCTGGCAAGAAATTAAAGATTGTTGGTGAGCTAGAAGGCGATCGCTTTGCGGGACGCATCGATGTGCAGGCAGCAAAAGAAGCTGGCGTTATGGTCGTTGATACAACACATTCTTCTTCATGGCCAGTATCTGAGTGGGCGCTTGCGTTGACTCTAGTTGGTCTGCGCGAGCATGCACGTTTTCGCGACATCATCGCCGGTAAGGCAATGAGCCATGATGACTATCGAACAAAGCCGCCAGCTCGTGAGTTAACGGGTCGAACGGTAGGCATGATTGGTTTTGGCCATATTGCGTGGCGATTACGCGAATTCCTTGTCCCATTCCGCGCCGAGATTCTCGCCTTTGATCCGTATGCGCCGCGTGAATTAGCAGATGCGCTCGATATCAATTTTGCCTCGTTGGAAAAAGTGATGAATTGTGATGTTGTAATTTGTCTTGCACCTGATACACCCAAAACTCGCGACATGATTAGTGAACGTGAACTTGGTTGGCTCAAACCTGGAGCAGTTTTCGTCAATGTCTCGCGTGGCGTATGTGTAAACGTCCCAGCGCTTATTGCAAAGGCAAAGAAGGAAGATGCATGGTTCTGTCTCGATGCACATAATCCAGAACCTATTGCCGTTGATTCGCCGCTTCGCCAGATGCGCAATGTCTTCCTCTCGCCACATATCGGGGGTATGACCGAAGAGGCACAACCACGTTTCTTCACGTTAATGGTGGAAGAGCTAGAGCGTTGGCATGCTGGCGCTGAACCCCGTGCACAAATTACCGATCGAGTTGTTGCCGGAAGATCTGGAAAGTAGATGATTGCAGATAGTCATTGCCACGCTTGGCGCAGATGGCCCTACGACAAGTCTGTGCCTGACCCTGACCATCGAGGATCCATCGAAGCGCTGCTGTATGAGATGGATACTCATGGTGTGAGTAGAGCATCTGTAGTGTGCGCGCGCATTGGTGATGGTGCGGGTGGTGAAGGATTTGGCAACGAAGATAACAATGAATATGTTGCCAATTTCGCTCGCAAACATCCGGATCGAATCTCCACATGGGTCGATGTCGATTGCAGCTGGCGGAAAGAGCACCACACTCCGGGAGCCGTAGCTCGATTACGTGCAGAGCTTGCGAAGAATGATGCCCAGGGTTTCACTCATTATGTGAACTCAACTAATGATGGCTGGTTTCGTAGTGATGAGGGTAAGGAATTTTTCGCAACTGCCGCCGAGTTAAATGTCGTTGCATCTATGGCGCTTTCTCCAGAATGGTTAGCCGATTTAAGGGTGCTTGCCGCGGCTAATCCCACCCTTCCATTTCTCATTCATCATATGGGCATGCCAAAGAACACAGGTTCGGGTCACGATCAATCGGAAGTCAATGAGATTGTGGAATGTGCAAAAGTTCCGAACATCGGAGTCAAAATCTCAGGTTTTAATTACAACAATAGCAAGAAATTCGATTTTCCTTATTCAGAGTCTCAATCGCTTTTCAAAATAATCTACAAGAGTTTCGGTGCCCGCCGACTTTTCTGGGCATCAGATTTTCCCGCCTCGCGCGATATGTTGACTTATTCGCAAGCAATCGAAGTTATTCGCGATCACTGTGATTATCTTTCTGAGTCTGATTTGAACAGGCTTCTCGGCGATAACCTCAATGACTTATTGAATAATCCAGTTTTAACTACCGGACAGTTCCACTAACAAGAGAGAGGCAAGGGAAATAAATGAGCGCAGTACTAATAGCTCGATACTACGTAAAGCCGGGGAATTCTGCGGCAGTACGTGAGGCACTAACAAAGATGGCTGCCCGCGTAAAGGCAGATGAGCCAGCCTGCTTGGTGTATAACGCAAATATCGACCCTCAAAATGAGAATCTTTATTGCCTCTATGAGATCTATACCGATGAAGCAGCTTTAGCGGCACACCGCGAAACGCCACACTTCAAAGAGATCATCGAAGGAATAATCGTTCCGCTACTTGAAAAGCGTGAGCGCGAGATTTACCAGCAGGTTATTGGCTAATGAAGTTAATCTCCTTCGAGACGGTAGCTGGGAGCAAAAGGCGTCAACATCTTGGCGCCTTAGTTGAGGGTGATGCCGATTCTGGATTAGTCATCGACCTCAACGCTGCATCTCACTCGTTGCTGCTTTCGCAGGGGTTACCAACAGGTGTTGCGGCGGAGAAGTCCAATCAACTCTCTCCACCATCAGCTCTGGGTTTCATTCAAGGCGGCGCTCACTCACGCGAACTGGCAGAAGAGGCGGTCTCTGCTGCGCTGAAAAGCGGCGCTGAGCAATCCGCATCAGGTGCGCAGATCCGATTTAGCCCTGCTGATGTAACGCATCTACCCGCGATAAGTCGACCACCATTGCTTCGTGACTTCATGTCCTTTGAAGATCACCTACTCAATGTCTTTCCGAAGCTCAATCGTCCAATTCCTGATGAGTGGTATCGACGTCCTGTCTATTACAAGGGAAACCCATCGAGTATTGGCGCGCATCGACAGGAGATTGAGTTTCCGGAGTATGCGGAATTTCTCGATCTCGAGTTTGAATTTGCCTTGGTGATTGGTAAAGCCGGTGTGAGTATCAAAGAGGATGATGCTCGTTCCCATATTTATGGTTATACGATCTATAACGACTTCTCTGCCCGAGCAATCCAATCCGCTGAAATGACTGTTGGGCTAGGTCCAGCTAAAGGAAAAGATTTCGTTGGGGCGCATGTTCTCGGCCCGGTGCTGGTCACAGCTGACGAGATTCCAGACCCGTATGCGCTTGCGATGCGTGGTTGGGTGAACGGCGAGCAATGGACTGATGGCTCCTCTAGTGCGATGAACTGGAGATTCGAAGAGATGATTGCTTACGCCTCTTGGAATGAGCAACTCCAAGTAGGCGAAGTTTTTGGTTCTGGCACCGTAGGAAATGGTTCTGGCGCAGAGCAGGATAAAGTGTTAAATCCAGGTGATGTCATTCGCCTTGAGATGACGACAATCGGCACGCTCGAGAATAGACTGGTGCGAAACCGACCTTTTATTGGAAGTTTGGAATATCCATTTAAGCGTAATTTGGGGGCGCGATGATTCGTTCTGATCTGTATATCAATGGTCAATGGGTTGCCACCCCTAAACGCCATCCAGTTTATGACCCGAGCGATAATTCAGTAATTACCGAGATTGCTGTTGCTGGCGATAAAGAGGTCGACTCTGCCCTAGAGGCAGCTTCGAACGCATTTCCCACCTTTGCCAAGATGCCTGCTCGTGCTCGTGGTGAAATCTTGCGAAAAGCCTTTGAAATCATGATTTCTGAGGCAGACGATTTGGCCCGCCTTGTCTCGCGCGAGAATGGCAAAGTCTTCGCCGACGCCAAGGGCGAAATTCTCTATGCCGCTGAATTCTTTCGCTGGTTCTCTGAGGAAGCGGTTCGTATCAATGGTGAGTTTAGACATGCGCCAAGTGGTGATAAACGAATTTTGGTTACCCATCAACCTGTAGGAGTTTCTCTACTTATTACCCCGTGGAATTTCCCAGCCGCGATGGCGACGCGAAAAATTGGGCCAGCGGTTGCAGCTGGATGTACCGTGATTGTCAAACCAGCGATGGAGACGCCACTTACAACTCTTGCTATCGCCGACATCTTGCATCGGGCCGGGCTACCCGCTGGTGTTGTCAATGTCATCACACCAACTCCTGCGGGACCTGCAGTCACTCGACTTCTGGCTGATCCACGAGTGAAGAACCTTTCATTTACCGGCTCTACGCAAGTAGGAAAGTTGTTGCTGAAGCAGGCAGCAGATCGTGTGATTCGCACATCGATGGAGTTGGGAGGGAACGCCCCTTTTATTGTCCTTGATGATGCCAATATCGACGATGCAGTGGCAGGTGCAATGCTCGCTAAACTTCGAAATGGAGGCGCCGCATGCACAGCAGCTAATCGCTTCTATGTTTCAAAGAAAGTTGCCACGGAGTTCGTGGATAAGCTCACAGAGGCTATGTCCAAAATCAAGATGGCTTCAGGTTTAACTGAAGGTGCACAACTTGGTGCGAGCGTATCTATCAAAGAGCGCGACAAAATTGCAGATCTTGTCGACAGTTCAGTAAAGCAAGGCGGCAAGGTTACCCTCGGGGGAGCTAAACCTTCTGGTGAGGGAGCTTTTTATCCGCCGACCGTGATGGTTGTCGCTGCGGATAACGACATCTTGAAAGAGGAGATCTTTGGTCCAGTTGCAGTAGTGGTCACTGTCGATTCTGACGAAGAGGCAATCCGACTTGCAAATGACACGGATTATGGCTTGATTAGCTATGTTTATTCTGGCGCACTCGACCGGGCAATTCGCGTTTCAGAAGCAATGGAGTCAGGCATGGTAGCTATCAATCGCGGTGTCATCTCCGATCCCGCTGCGCCTTTTGGTGGATACAAAGAGAGCGGACTGGGACGTGAAGGTGGTTTTGATGGCATTCACGAATTCCTCGAGAAGAAATATATCGGGGTGACAATCTAATTTACTGCCGTGAACCTGCACCCGACGAGTAAATACAATCATAAATTAATGCGCCTTCAGGCATTCTGGGGTGGTGCAGCAAATGGTGCTTGGGTGATTTTTGCAATTCCGTACTTGGTTCGCCTCGATGCTTCAATCACACTGATTAGCATCTATGTAGCGCTAACATCCCTAGGCCCACTTTTAATCGGGCCTATTGCAGTAGCAAACTTGCGAAATAGGGTGCAACAAAGAAAGTGGATGTTAGTGTGTGGGGTTGCTTCACGCATTTTCTTCTTTATGCCTGGAGTGGCACTCCTTTTTGAGGATAATCAAGCGGAAATAGCTATAGCAATGTTCTGTTTCTGTGCCATGCCTACGATAGTTTTCGGCGCTTTATGGTCACCGACCCCTGGCGTCGTAGTGGAAGCCGAACATCAGCCATTGATTGTGAATGCTCGAGTAAGGATTGCGAATATAGGCGCACTCTCGGCAAATGGAGTTATTGGCCTTGGCATGATTCTTCTACCATTTCCATTTAATTATGTTGGTGTCTTTGTTATTTCAGGTTCACTAGGTTTGGCTGAGATGTTCGTGATTTCGCGAATAATTTATCCAGAATCCCCACACACCTATCTTGAAACATTTCGGGAAAATCTTGCCATAAAAAAGATTTGGGCTGAGAAACAATTTATCCTTTTTTTATTTGGAATTTGTTTGATTGTGAGCGCATCTTCAGTTGCAGGCCCTCTACTGTCGGTCTATTTCATTGAGGATCGAGGTGTTTCGGATAGGTGGCTTGGTATTTGGGCCATGGCGCTCTCTGCTGGGGCTGTTTTAGGTACTTTAGTCTGGCGAAAATTGCAGAATAAACATGGTAGCTACGCAATTTTTTCATGGACTGTTCCGATTTCTGGCATTTACTTCTTATTAATAATTCTTGCCCCTAATGTCGAGTTGATTCTGATGGCGACACTTTTTGCAGGTTGGATGAATGCGGGAACAGATACTGGTATTTGGCTCGGGCTCTTTCGCTATGGAAGCGAAGAGCGCCGCACTATGCTGATTAACATTTATGTGGGATTCGCGCTAGGAATCCCATTTATTGCCGCTTTCTTCATCCCATTCTTGACGAACCGGTTCACATTGACGGAAATATTCCTTGGATCCTTTGTGATTAGGACATTAGTGGGTCTATATTTCAAGATTCCTAAAGTCTATGATTTCCTCAGAGACGATATTCCCGTGACTCCTAATCAGAACAGGTGACCTACAGATTATGGCTAACGTTTATTCTGCTGAGGCTCTCAGAGGCCAGATTGTCGTTGTAACTGGCGGTGGTCGCGGTATTGGCAGTGGAATTTCGAAAGTCGTTGCGGCTGCTGGTGGTGAGGTTGTCATCATCTACCCACATGACAGTGAGCGAGTTCATGCCGATAAAGTCATCGCAGAGATTGTCGCAAATGGTGGAAGGGCAAGTGCATACCGTTGCGATATAGGTATTCGAACCGAATGCGAGAGTGTAATCAAAGAAATAATTCGCGATAAAGGGCGGATTGATGCTCTAGTAAATAACGCTGGCATCTGCGACTTCACGCCATTTGAAAAAATCACTCCAGAAATTTGGGACCGCCACCTAGCAGTTAATCTCTCAGGTCCGTTTTACTTATCTCAAGCTGCTATTGCAGATATGAAACCTCGTGGTAAAGGTGCAATTGTGAATATCAGTACCGTCTCTGCCTATCGTGGTGGCGATCGACAAGTGCACTACATCGCAAGCAAGGGTGGGTTGAGCTCGCTCACCACAGCTCTTGCGCATGAAATTGTTGAAACGGGAATCAGGGTCAATGCGATTCTCTGCGGTGGAGTTGCCACCGACATCAATATTCAGCAGCGTGCAGACCGCGAACGCGCTACCGGGAAACCTTGGACCGAGCGGCCAGGAGTTCGTTCTATGGGACTCCCTGATGATCTCGGAAATGCCGTTGTCTATTTGATTTCAGAGGCCAGTCAATGGGTTACAGGTTCTCTAGTGTCCGTAGATGGCGGCGCACTAATTAGTTAATAGGGAGTTGCGATGAAGATTGCAGATATCAAGGTCTATCTCACTGGTCCATATAAAAAGGGTGAGCCACCAGTACAGCACTATCGCATCAACCCAAGTTGGCTTTCGCGAACCGAGATTGCCAATCCGATGTCGATTCATCCTGAGTTTCGACCACGTCGTGAGATGTGGTTAGGGATGGGTGGACGCACCATCGTCCAAGTTATCGCTGAAGATGGCAGTTATGGATTGGGTGAGAGCGCTGGAGGTCGCGCTTCTGCTGAGATCATCGCGCAACACTTCAAGAAGTTATTAGTAGGTCGCCAAGTTCATGAAGTAGAACGTAATTGGGACATCATGTGGCGGGCTTCAATGCCGTATGGACGCAAGGGTGCGCCTGTGATGGCAATCTCCGCAGTCGACTATGCGCTATGGGATTTACTTGCGAAGTCTCGACAAGAGCCGCTTTATGTTTCGCTCGGTGGTGCTGCAAAAGATTCAGTCCAGTGCTATCTCACAGGTAACAACATCGAAGAGACCAAGGGTCATGGCTTTATGGGTCACAAATTAGCGATGCCATATGGACCTGCTTCTGGTCGCGCTGGAATGAATGGAAATGTCGAGTTAGTGAAGCAAACGCGAGAGATGGTTGGTTGGGATGTCGAGATCATGCTTGATTGCTACATGGCATGGGATGTCGAATACACCATCAGAATGGCAGCGCTTCTTGAGCCATATCGCTTGAAATGGATTGAAGAGGTACTTCCTCCAGATGATTATGAGGGCTATTCAATTCTGAATCGGAAGATCACCAGCACCGCAATTGCTACAGGCGAGCACGAGTACTCGCGCTGGGGCTTTCAACAGCTTCTTGAAGTTCGTGGATGTGAGATTTTGCAACCAGATATTCAATGGTGCGGTGGTCTGACCGAATCGAAAAAAATCTGCGCTTTAGCCTCGACAAAAGCCATTCCCGTTATTCCTCACGGCGGTGGGTTACGCCCTTGGGACTTGGCGTTGATTTTTGCTGAGGTGGGGATTCCTTACGCGGAGTACTTTATCTTTGGCGAATTTAATCAACCAAATCCCGATCCAATCTTCACTGGCATTCATCATCCAGTGGATGGATGGTTCGCTCCACCACCAGGAATTGGTGCAGGTATTGATTTCACTTCAGATGCCCATGATTATCTCTACGAGATAACTGGAGAGCTCAACTAGCTGATTGCCTGGACTTTCTCGGAGAGCGAATTAGTTCCTTCAGAAAGTACAGTCAGGAGCCAATCGCGATACGAAACTGTATCGCTTGGCATGGAGACGCTGATTGCGCCTATCGCTCTGTTGTTGTGATCCTTAATCGGCTTGGCATAACAGAAGGTATCTTCAGTGTATTCGCCACGATCGCGGGCGAAACCAGTGAGGCGAACTCCCTCTAACTCTCGCTTGAGTTGATCGAGTGAGGTAATAGTTCGCGGCGTAAATTTCTCGAAGTGATAGTCGGCAAACTTTTCATCAATTTCATCTTCGTTGTACGTGGAGAGCAGAGCCTTCCCGAGTGCAGTTGCATAGGAGGGTAGTCGCGCTCCAACTTCGGATTCCAGGCGAATATCGCGTCGAGGTTGGAATTTACTCAAGTAGACCACCTCGGTGCCGTCGAGCGCGGCAAGTTGGACGCTCTCATTGAGCTCTTGGGCAATCCATTTCATGGTTGGCCGGGCGTGTTGCAAGAGATCAGAGCTTCGAGCGGCAGCACGACCAATCTCGAAAACTTTTAAGCCCAGGCTGTAGCGATTGCCGCGTACCTTGAGGTAATTCTCATCTGCCATCGAATGCAGTAACTCATGAGCGCTACTTTTTGGTATCTCCAGAAGCTTACTAATTTCTGAGAGAGTTAAGCCAAGGGGATGATCGCGCAGGAGCGTAAGAATATGCATCACTCGAGTCGCGCTTTTTACGTCGCTCACGACCAGATTCCTCGCTTTCACATCTGTTGGAGGGGAATGTACTCCTTCAGGGCTAGGATGGAAAGAGGCAGTTTGGCCGCCAGGTGAGTTAAGGAGCATGGCATGCGAGATAATTCTTTTCCCGTTAAAGGCGATGGTGTCATTGTTACGGGCGCCGCTCGTGGAATTGGTGCGGCGACCGTGGCGAACCTGGTGGCAGAAGGAATTTTTGTCATTGCAGCTGATGCCAAGAGTGATTTACTGGGCGAGTCATTGAGCGTTATCGATCCCGCCGGGAAAATGACTATCGCGGTTACTGCAGATGTCACGAAAGAAGAGGATTGTCAAAAAATTGCCGAAGCCGCTGCTGCACAAGGGATTCGAATCAAAGGTTTAGTAAATAACGCCGCCGTCGGCGCGTTTAATATGAGCGTTGAAAAGACAACATATGACGAATGGCAGCGAATCATCTCCATAAATCTGACAAGCATCTATCTCATGTCTAAATATGCGCTTCCACTGATTCGAAAAGCAGGTGGTGGAGCGATTATCAATATCTCCTCGATTCATGCATTTGCAACGTCAACTGCAGTTGCGCCCTATGCGGCTGCTAAGGGTGGAGTGCTCGCGCTCACTCGAACAATGGCTCTTGATCTTGCGCCCGATAACATCCGAGTAATTTCTATACATCCAGGCGCGACTAATACTCCTATGCTCCATGAACATGCAGCGCGCGAGGGGAAGACTCTTGCGGAGCTCGGTTTTCCGACGAGTGAAAATGCCATCGGACGAATCGCAGAGCCTGAGGAAGTTGCTGATGTAGTTACCTTCGCGCTCTCTCGGGGGGCGAGCTTTATTACCGGTTCATCCATTACGCCCGATGGGGGCATACTTGCGAAGTTTTAACCATATTTGCCCAGTTTGACCTGGTCAGCGCCTATGGCTGAGGGTAATCTGGGAGGTATGCAACGCCCTATGGAGAGCGAAAAACTCCTCACCCCATCCGAGGTCGCATCCCTCTTTCGCGTCGATCCCAAGACAGTCACCCGCTGGGCTAAGGCGGGCAAACTCACCTCTATTCGCACCCTTGGCGGCCATCGCCGCTATCGCGAGAGTGAAGTTCGCAATCTCCTCAAGAATCTGCCCAACGGCTAATTTCGCCGCCTCGAGTACCCTGTACTCATGAGCACACCTGAATCGAAACCCGATTCTCAACGCGAAAAATTCCTTGAAGCGTTAGCGAAGAAAAAGGGGAAAGGCGCCAATCCAGGTAAAGGTGGTTCTAGCTCTGGCCCGAAGATTTCCGGTGCGCAGCAACGCGGTGGGATTCCGCGTCAGAATGTGCAACGTAAATCTGGTGGCGCGTAAGTCTTTATTTCTTGAGCGCACGTAACCCCTCATCCAGCACCATATGCTAAAGTCAACAAAGATTTGACGCGGAAGGTTAGTTAAGTCTATGAATGATTATGGGGATGATTCGGATGAATCTGATGTATAAGAAACTCCTCTTGTCAGTAGTTTCGCTCTCAGTATTTGCATCGCTCGCGCCCGCGGAGGCGCACTGGAGCGCAATAGAGCGACCAGGACAAGCACGAAAAGATTTTGTCATCAGCCGAGATGAAGTTGTAAATTCACTCCAAAACCAGAAGCTATATGCACTCGTGGAATATGGTGTCATCTCAAAGATCTTCGTATGGAACGAAGCCAAACCAAATGAATACGTCACCTCATATATTCCTGGATACTCACTACCAATTGAGATGATTGAAGAACTTGTATTTGTGGCCCAAATGCCAGATTCGCTCTCGGTAAATTACGTTGATAATTCAGGAGAGGTAAAAGCAGAACCAATCAATCATGGTGACAATGTCGCCGTGGTCGAAGAATTGCCCATAGATTTGGCCACGAAAGTTTCACTACCCACTCAAAATCCAGTTCAAGTGATCTCAAACGCTGTTGCCTCTGATTATTCAACGAGTATGACTATCGCTCCAATCGCTATAAATGATGCTAACAAGAGCGTTGAAGTCCAGGTAATAACCAATGGAATATCTTTTACGAGTATTGCAACTGATAACTCAGCAACACCAATTACTATCAATAACTTACCAAGCGATACATTTGTTAGTGTGCAAACAGTAATTCGTGATAACACCACCAACGAAGAGATTATTTTGCAGAACGTCGTGACCAAAACTCCCGATGCACAGATTCCAGTTGTTGCGAATGCTCGTGATGTGGCTGCTGACAAAGCAACTATTGCTGCTCCTGTCGTCTCAGCAAGATCTGTGGGTAGTAATGGAAGCCGGAGCGCGACCATAGAATTTGCGGGTATTCCTGATTTTGATCCCACACGGACTATCGCGTCCATTATGGTCGTGGGTCCAGGTGGAGCGACTACCTCAGTGGGAGTTAATGGCACTGGCAGCGCTATCAATATCGGAGATTTGGGCCTCGATAGCACCTATCGCCTGACACTAGTCATTCGGGATCTCAATTCAGGAGAGGAGACTCTCATCCAAGGAGCAAACCTTTGATGAGCGCCGCGACGCTTAGCGGTCTAGATTCATCAACGTACGCACACTAGTCTTCTTTCACCGAAGTGCTCCAGCATTCTCATCAAGGTGGTAGAACGATTTCCGTGGTTACAGATGAGCAAACCGATGACGAATTGCTAAGCGCATATGTGCTCGGTGACCATCGAGCACCGGTCTGGAGCTATGGGGTCCGGATTACATTCTTAAGACAATAAAAAACACTTGGGTTCCAACCGATATTGATCCTCCCATAGTCACTGTATTCACTCCTTCCTCCATCGCAGATTACAAAGCGGTCATGCCAGCAGCGGGACCAACGAGTACGACTGTGGGAGTGCGCTATGCACTCAGCGACGATGTGCTCGTTAATGCTGCAGTTCTTCGCTTTATAAAATCAGACGGGACAGTTGTAGTTGAACAAAATAATTCTACGGTTGGCAACGTGCGCACTTCTGCGCTACAAATACAAAAAGTCGTCATACCTCCAGGATCGGCAAATATTGGAGATGTCCTGACAATCCAAGTGCGAGCAACCGATGCCACAGGTAAATCCAGTCCCTGGACATCAGTAGGAACATTTACTATCGCAGCAGATATTCCTGACTATCCAACGATTGATCTCATCAATGTCACGACGCCCATTAGTCCAGTAGCTACAAGTGGCTCGGGTGGGCAAGGGCGAGTGGGTTCGACTATCACGACAAACTTTGTGACATTTGCCTCGCGAGGTTCAGATGGAATACCAACTCTAAAGTTAGTCATTGCTGGTATCGAGATACCACTTACGGTCACTTCCAATGGAGTAATTGGATATCAAGTGGGTGGCACTCGGACTATCCGTTCAGCAAACTTTGCGATTCCACAATCAGTTGTAGTGGGCACCACGTATTCAGTTAAAGCACAAATAACCGATTACTACGATTACAAGAGTGTATGGACCGATATTGGAACGCTCACTGTCTTACCGCCCTATACTCCGTAACGCTTCATCCACCTTGGCAAGAGTCTGAGCGATATCACTATCCGTATGTGCTGATGAGACAAACCATGTTCCACGCGGCAAGATTCGAACTCCGCGTTGGAGAAGTTCAAATGCAAAATCTAAATACATTGCGCGGTTTGCCTTCATAGCACTTCGATAATCCGTTGGTCCCTGCAGATCAAAACGGACGTTGAAGACTGATGGATACCCAACTATTTCGAAGAGGAGATTATGTTTGGTGAAAATTTCGCGTAAACCATCCATTAAGGCAGTGCCAGTTTTTGCAATCGCTTGATGCGGTTTCTCGGATTGGAGCGCTGTCAAGGTAGCAACAGTCGCTGCCATCGAGACCGATTGTGAGTTATAGGTACCGCCATGCATCACTTTCGCTTCGCCGATGAGATTCATAATCTCTTTCTTGCCGGCAAGGGCAGCAACCGCAAAACCATTAGCGAGCGCTTTGCCAAAGATGGTGATATCTGGAGTGATGCCCAGTACTTTCTGCGCACCACCGCTCGAGACTCTAAATCCAGTGATGACCTCATCGCAGATAAAGACCGCACCATATTTACTCGTGAGTTCACGAACCTTCTCCAAGTATCCAGGTAATGGAAGGACTCCACCGGTGTTGAACATGATTGGTTCCATGATCACCGCGGCGACATCGCCCTTAGCAAGTTCCCGTTCAATCACCTCTGCGTTATTCCAGGGGAGCACAATCAGGTTCTCCTCACGCTCCTCCTGGCCAAGGGTTCCTGGTAGCGGAGTAGGTGCGAGCAGATCCCCTGCAGCTGCAGGATCTGGGGTCACGCTCCAGAGCACATTGTCGAACCACCCGTGATAGTGCCCTTCACATTTGATGATTTTCTGCTTACCCGTGAATGCGCGCGCAACGCGAAAAGCTGCTTGCACTGCTTCAGCACCAGAAGAGTTAAAGCGGACCAACTCTGCTGAAGGAAC
>VGAL01000016.1 GCA_016870715.1 Actinomycetota bacterium
CCAGCGAGTATTACGCGCACTAGAGGCCCAGGCCACCAGTTGCGTGTGGTGAAAACCTTATTTGGGGAGGGTTCAAGCCGAACCACTCACTATCTTTTATATCCTTCAACGCAAGTTTTCTGGTTTCACTATCCAAGCGATCAACAAAGAGAATGCCATTCAGGTGATCAGTCTCATGTTGAAATATTCTGGCCAGTAATTCCTCCCCGACTAGCCGCACCGGTTCACCATGCATCGTGAAACCGTCAGCAACTACCGTGAACGCTCTTTTACACGGATAGGTCAAACCCGGGATAGATAAACACCCTTCATCTCCATCTTGCTCCTCCTCGCCAAGAGAGAGCACGGGATTGATCAGATGCCCTACCTCATCATCAATTGACCAGGTGAAGACCCTGAGAGAAACTCCGATTTGTGGTGCAGCTAAACCCGCCCCTGGGGCATCAAGCATTGTGTCGGCGAGATCTTCTACCAATTGCCGAATCTCTTTATCAAAATTATCAACCTCTTGCGCTCTAGTCGCCAATATTGGATCGCCAAAGAGACGGATTGGTTGAATTGCCACCTGGTTATATTACCTTTTTAGAGAGAAACTGGGTCAATTTTAACGCGAGCGACCCGCGCGCCAGATGCCGATTGATGCTTTATGCGGCGGAAGATTTCACTGATTAACGCCTGCGATTCGCGCGCTTTTACTCGGATTAACACCACGCTCTCCCCGGTATGTGAGATTAACGGATGTGAAACCAGAACGCTTTCGGGGAGATTACGCACTACTTCTGTAACAGCATCTAATTCACCAGATACTTCGACAGCCTTTACAGTTGGAGGTAGGAGTAAATCCCTTCTCTCACCTAGTTCTGTGAGAGCTATACCAATCGGATCCCAGCGCACGAGCGCTTGAATATTTCGATTGGCATAATCGCAATCTACATAAATGATGCCCTTCTGCTTCAACATGCACCCTAGGTAAAACCATCGGTTTCGCGTCTCAACCTCAGAATCAAGAGTTGCGCGGTCAAGAAGAAGTTGTGAGTTGAGAACCACAATGGCTCCATACCCATTTTGCGCCACTGGTTCGGCTCCAGGTGTTGTCACTACGATCGTAGGTTCGTCAGGAACGCTTGGAATCCGGTGGTCGCGATTTGAGAAAACCACTCTTTGATTGGGGAAAGCGCGCCCTAGTTCTTCAGCTATTCGTAGGTCACCGATTTGGCTTTGACGCAATCGCTGGCTATGGCAATAAGAACAATTCCACGATCGTTTCAGGTCATGACAGAGAGTGCAGGTTGGAGCTCCCGCATCATGAGTAAGAACCAATTTTCCCCCACAGGAGCAGAGGGCTCTGTTTCGACAAGTTGAGCATGAGAGTGATTGGATATACCCCCGAACAGGAACCTGAATCAAGACCGGCCCGCTCTCTAGCCCTGACTTTATTGTTCGCCAAGCCCTTGAAGAGATTCGTCCACTCTCCACCGGAGAATTCCGATTGTTTATAGCCTCAACCGAGATACTCGATTGTGCGCCATGTCCCGCCTTGAAGGTGAGCGGAATTAGAGCGCGTTTTTCAATATAACTCGCCGAGCGCATGGAGGGTGAAAAGCCAGCAAGAATGAGGTGCGTATTTTCAATGTTAGCTCTCATAATTGCCACCTCGCGCCCATGGAAATAGGGAGAACGTGGCTCGGAGTGACTTTCGTTTGACTCCTCCCAGACCATTATCAAATCGAGATTATTAATCGGCAAGAAGAGTGATCCTCTTACTCCAAGGACCACGATCTCTTCTGATTGAAGAATCTGTAGAAAAGTATTTTCTCGTTCACTTCGGGTCATTTGAGAATGCCAAGTGACGACCTTCTTTCCGGAATGTCTGTTGGTGGATGTGAGCAATTCAAACATTCGTTGAACATCTACATAATCTGGCATCACCAATAGGACACTTCGGACCGTGTTTTCCATTAGTTTCTCAAGAAATAGCAGAGGGTTCTCCGCAGGAGGAGCGGGCCAAAATGCACGAATCTGTTTCTGCGCGCTCGGTCTTTCCTGCAAAGCTCGCCAAAAATACTCCGAATATCGATTATCTACTGATTCAGGTGTTACTGCTCTTGCGGGTTTGTTCGGTATCTCAGTGCTGCTCTCCAATTTTTTTGATTTACTCGAAAAATTTGGAAGTGCATATCGGAGAGTGTCCCACCGGTTTCCCCCATAATGCTGGCTTACTTCAGTAACCAACGTCAGTATGGTGGGAGTCACCAGAGGAAAGGAACGGATTTGTTCCGAGACAAATCGGAGTCGTCCGGCATAAGGAGAGGTGCTTTTCCGTGAGAGAACAATTCCAAGAACTCGTTTTCGATTAAATGGTACTTTGACCAAAGTTCCAGGAGTGAGATGCTCGGAGAGCTCTTGCGGAACCAGAAAATCTAGCTCTTGATCAAGATGTAGGAGTCCAGTATCAACCAAAATGCTGGCAATCGGCAGTTTGCTTGCGAGCGCAGGTGGCGCAGTTACAACTTTTTCACGCTTCAAGCGAAGTGGTGCGACCTGTTCATTCATTCTCTGCTCACTGCTCACTGTTCACCGGCACCCCCACCCACCTTGCTCGGGGTTCGAGAATCGAAACGAATCTAGCTGGTAGCCCTGCGCAATTGCTCCACTCTATCGCTCTGCTCCCACGTGAACTCAGGGAGTTGGCGACCAAAGTGGCCGTAATTGCTCGTCTTTCGATAAATCGGGCGTAACAAGTTGAGATCGCGAATTATTGCAGCCGGGCGAAGGTCGAATACTTGACTCACTGCGTTCTGAATCTTCTCGACGCCAATAGTTTCGGTCCCAAAAGTTTCTACAAATAATCCGACTGGTTGAGCCTTGCCTATCGCATATGCCACTTGCACTTCGCATCGTTTCGCTAATCCGGCAGCGACTATATTCTTGGCAACCCAGCGCATTGCATATGCGGCGGAACGGTCGACCTTTGAAGGATCTTTCCCGCTAAAAGCGCCGCCGCCATGACGAGCCATGCCACCATACGAATCGACGATAATTTTACGGCCAGTCAGTCCAGCATCGCCCATAGGTCCGCCAAGTACAAATCTTCCCGTTGGATTAACCAAAACGCGCATATCTTTGGTATCAAGATCGTATCTACTTAATACAGGGTCGATTACATGGCGGCGAAGGTCGTTGGGCAGCGTAGAGTTCAAATCCACTTCTGGATCATGTTGAGTTGAAATCACCAACGTATCAAGACGAGTCGCAACATTTCCATCATATTCGACTGTCACTTGTGTCTTTGCATCTGGGCGGAGGTATGTCAATTTTCCGCTCTTGCGTACTTGTGCCAGCTCGTGTGAGAGAGCATGGGCAATAGCGATAGGAAGCGGCATCAATTCAGGAGTCTCGTCAGATGCATAACCGAACATCAACCCTTGATCACCAGCGCCCTGACGATCCAATGGATCGCTCGACTCTTCTGTTCGCTCCTCCAACGCTGCATCTACCCCCTGTGCAATATCCGGTGATTGTTTTCCCAATGAAAGGCTGATGCCGCATGAGTTGCCATCGAAACCGCGTTCGCTGCTGTCATATCCGATATCAAGAATCACTGAACGAATCAGAGACATCAAATCGGGGTTAGCAGAGGTGGTTACCTCACCAGCAACGTAAACTTGTCCAGTAGTCAATAACGTTTCAACTGCTACTCGGCTCTTGGGATCAACGCTTAGGAATGCATCCAAAATGGAATCTGATATTTGATCGGCCATCTTATCTGGATGGCCTTCTGTCACCGATTCAGAGGTAAAGAGTCGATTTGGCACTGGCCTAACCTAGCGCTTTAGAGAGAATATCTAACAACTTCCCGCTTAGCGTGTCTTTTGATTGATACTCGAAGCTCCAACTATCGCCTCTCTTAGAGAGGAGAGTTCCACCATTGCTTTCAGAATTGAAGACCTTCTGGGAGAGAACATCATTGATAAAAAGGTAATCGGCCCCTTTGCGGATCAATTTTCCCCGTGCGCTCTCTAACTCCATTTCACTTTCAGCTGCGAAAGCAATAATCTTTCCTTGCCCCCCTCGGCCACGATAATCCGCCGTGAAGGTCGCGATGAGATCTGGATTTTCCACTAGCTTTAATGAGAGAGCAGAACCAGCTCGCTTGATTTTTCGTTGACTGACTTCCGCTGGTCGATAGTCAGCAACAGCAGCAGCCATGAATAAGGCATCGAACTCTGTAATAGAAGAGAGCTCTGTGAACAGATCGTTGGCAGATTGAACATTGACTACAGCGATACGACTATCCTGTGGAATGAGGCTTCTTTCGATATTGGCCGCAATTAACGTGACGTGAGCGCCCCTGCTTGCTGCCTCCTTGGCCAACGCGATTCCTTGTTTACCAGAGGAGAGATTTCCGATAAATCGGACCGGATCTATCATTTCGCGTGTACCACCAGCAGTAACTACACACTTCTTTCCAATCAAATCGCTCTTGAGTAGACCCATTTCGTTGAGAAAATCAATTATTTCAAAGGTCTCTGGGAATCGGCCGACTCCGATATCTCCATTATTTAACGGTCCTTCCGCGGGTTCCATCACGATAATTCCACGGGAGCGGAGCGTCTTGATGTTCGCTTGAGTCGCTGGGTTGGTCCACATTTGATGATGCATCGCAGGTACGAGAACTACTGGAGATTGTGAGGTGAGAACTGTCGCAGAGAGCAGGTCATCGCTTCGTCCCTGGGTTAGACGCGAGATGAAATCGGCGGTGGTAGGTGCTATCAGAATGAGTTCTGTATCGCGGGCAAGCTCCACATGAGCGCCGCTGGCTACATCTTGCCAAAGTGAGGTAATGACTCGTTTGCCGGAGAGAGCCTCCCAGGTGGTGGCGCCAACGAAGTGCAATGAATTCTCGGTAGGGAGAACTGTGATATCCAAGCCCCGATCCTGAAGGCGACGGAGCAGTTCGCAGGATTTATATGCAGCGATACCGGCAGTGACACCGAGGATTACTCTGCGGGGAAACATGATGAGCGCAGCCGCGCTTACGCGCTCTCATGCGGTGTAGTGGCGCCGCCCTCGCTACCTTCAAGCGACTCAAGTGTGAGTAGACCGCCGTTGATTTCGCGGAGCGCAATGGAAAGGGGTTTCTCGTGAACGTGGGTCTCTACCAATGGTCCGACATACTCCAAAAGCCCTTCGCTTAACTGCGAGTAATAGGCGTTGATTTGGCGAGCACGTTTAGCGGAGAAGAGGACGAGGCTGTACTTGGAGCCACTCTTTGCCAAGAGATCGTCGATAGGCGGATTGGTGATGCCGTCGCTCTGAATCATATGGTCACTGCCCTTCCGTGAGCGCCTTTAACGCCCGGTAGAGGCCAAGGTTATCAGCCTGGCCGCCACCTCTTCGACCGAGGTATTGACCAGGACCTCGTCGAACCAGTGGCTAGCAGCCATCTCTTCATGTGCCAATTCCAGTCGTTGCGCTGCTCGCTCGGGAGAGTCCGTACCCCTGCCTACTAGGCGTCGCTCCAACTCGGAAATCGTAGGTGGCGCGAGAAAGACTAGGTAGGCTCGAGCCCCATTCGATTGATTCTCGCGAATCTGACGCGCTCCGGATATCTCAATCTCAAGAAGGACCGATCTACCCTCGGCTATCTTCGCGAATACTGGTTCCTTGGGGGTTCCATAATAATTTCCTGCAAAGTGAGCCCATTCGAGGAACTCTTGGTCGGCAATCATCCTTTTAAAACTCTCTTCGCTATGAAAAAAATAGTCGACGCCATCAACTTCACCTGGTCGCGGCGGTCGGGTTGTAGCAGAGACACTGACCCATATTTCATCACTGTTTTGACGGATGAATTCAGAGACGGTGGACTTGCCGACTCCGCCAGGACCTGAGAGAACTATGAGCTCCACGCCCTTAGCGTAGTTGGAACTCCGCCAATAACTCGCGAGTCTGATGAATGCCAAGTCCTCTAATTCTGCGACTACCCGCGATGCCAATCCTCTCCATCACGGCTGCGGCCCGAACCTTGCCCACTCCAGGAAGAGATTCGATGAGCACGCTGACTTTCATCTTCCCTACGACCCCATCGCTCTTACCGATATCGATGACATCTTTCAGCGTTCTTTTTCCAGATTTTAAATCGGCTTTAATCTCAGCACGAATCTTGCGAGCGCGCGCTGCAGCCTCAAGCGCAGCAGCTCGTTCGCTATCACTTAATGGGGGCAGTGGCACACCTCAACGGTAACCAATATTCATCATCAAGGCACCTTCAAATTTACTGAGAAATTGATTGACTAATCCGCTTCGCGTTGAGCGAAATCTCCGCAAGCGATTCTCCAGATGTGATGGGTCGTCCGATGACAACATAGTCAGCTCCCCATTCCACAGCCTCTTTCGGTGTTGCCACGCGAGCTTGATCGCCACTTTGGCTACCTTTTGGGCGAACGCCAGGAGTTATTAACGTGATATCGGCTGGGAGGGCGGAGCGAAGTAATGAAACTTCTTGCGGTGAGGCAACAATCGCCCTCGCGCCAGCCTCTACTGCAAGTTTTGCCCACTTGATAACAATTTCCTGAGAATTTCCTAAGATTCCTAATTCTCCGATCTCGCTCTCCGAGAGTGAGGTGAGGAGTGTTACTGCAGTGATGGCACCACCAGGAAGCCCTTTCGCAGCAGCTGCAATCATCGATGGTCCGCCAGATGCGTGAACGGTGAGGAAGTGCGGTTCCAGAGATGCAACAGCGCGTGCAGCGCCTGAAACGGTGTTTGGAATGTCGTGAAGTTTAAGATCGAGGAAAAGTTTTCGTTCAGGAGCTTTTCTCCGTATCTTCTCAACACCAGAACTTCCATGGGCTAAATAGAATTCAAGACCAAGTTTTATGATAGCAATATGCTCTCTCGTAGCCTCTACCCATTGACCGGCCACCTCTAGATCTGTCGTATCTACAGCGAGAACTATTCGACTCATGATTGCCCCCTATGTGCATAGCCCACCGCATCAGAGAATCTTGTGAATCCTCGGGAAATCAGAAGTTCTTCTAGCTCATCTTTGATTCGAACCGGTGCAGATGGGTCATGGAAAGTTGCCGTCCCGATCGAGATTGCACTTGCACCAGCGAGTACCAACTCAAAAGCATCATTTCCGGTGAGAACTCCACCCATTCCAACAATGGGAACTTTGGGCATCGCTTGATGTACCTGATAGATCGCACGGACCGCTACTGGTCGAATTGCCGGACCTGAGAGTCCGCCCGTTTTGTTTGCTAAATGAGGACGCATCGTTTCAGTATTAATGACCATTCCCAGGAGGGTGTTAATCATCGCCAATCCATCGGCACCCGCGGAAACTACCTCCTCTGCGATAGAGACGATATCCGTGACATCAGGCGAGAGCTTGGCGATTATCGGAAGGGAATTCCCAACGCTTCGTTTCACTGCTTCGATAACTTCGCGCGCTGATGATCTATCGCAGGCGAAGACCAAACCGCGATTCTCAACATTAGGGCAAGAGATATTTACCTCCAGCGCACTCACTCCTGGTGCATTACGAACTTTTCTCGATAGGGCGGCAAACTCTTCGACGCTCTCCCCTGCAATCGACACGATTGTGCGCGCTCCATGCTCAACCAACCATGGCAAATCTTCCCTCAAGAAATTGTCGATACCAGGTCCTTGAAGACCAATAGCGTTGAGCATTCCGCTGGGGGTTTCAGCCATGCGCGGCGTTGCCCTTCCAGAGCGAGGGTGGTTCATCACCGATTTAGTGACGACAGCGCCGATCTCTTCCAATGGAAAGAATGCGGAGAGCTCCTTCCCATTTGCAGCGCAACCGCTCGCTGTGAGAATGGGATTAGGTAAGTGTGCACTGCCTAATGTGGTTCTGAAATCAAATGATGACTGGGTCATTTTGGCGCCCCATATGTACCCGGCGGAATGGTTCCGATTCCATCCCAGTCGACCGCTGCGCCATCAAAGATCGGTCCCTCGACGCATGATCGCAACATCTTTAACGTTCCATCTTTGTCGCGTACCGGCAATACGCAGGTCATGCAGAGACCTATTCCGCAGGCCATTGACTCTTCAACCGCGCATTGCACAGTCACTCCGGCCGCATCTCCTATTGTCGAGAGCGCCTTAAGCATCCCCATGGGTCCACAGGCATAGACAATGTCGATGTTGGCCAAAGAATTATCAAATAAATCCGTTACTCGACCCTTACTTCCTAGAGTTCCATCCTCAGTCGCAATTGCTAGCGAGTGGACTGAACGTTTCCCTTCTACGGGGGCAAAGACGCGCTCAGCGGTGCTGGCTCCCACTGCCATCTCCACTCTCGAATTCTTTTGACGCAAGAGATCGGCTAATGGAAAGAGTGGTGCTGAACCGTAACCACCTCCCACTAATAGCGCTCGTACGGGATCTTTAGGTAGCTTGAAAGCATTTCCGAGTGGCCCCACCACATTCAACCGATCATGAACTGCGCGCTCGGTAATCCAGGTACTGCCATCGCCATGAGGTGCAACAATTATTTCTATTGTGCCGCCAAACGGTCCACGACTGGTCGATTGGTAGATAGCAAATGAACGGCGCAAGAGCATCGATGTTCGGCTATCGCCGACGCTTATCGCGATGAAATTACCCGGCTTGGCCCCCTCTGCAATACCTGGAGCGGCAAGGGTGAGATGGTGATAAGCCCCCACTTTGCGATTGGAGATAATTTCGCACTCTGCCTGCACTGGTCGAGAAGTTTTTTCGTTCATCGCAACCACTCCTGAAGCGAGGTGACGGTGAAATCACCATTATGTTGAGCAGCCATCGCCTCCGCGGCGGCGTTAAGCCCGGAAATCGTAGTAATGATCGGGATACTTCGAGCAACAGCCGAAGTTCGAATACGCCACCCGTCTTCACGTGGACCTGAGCCAAATGGCGTGTTTACCACGAGTGCGACAACCCCACCTTCGATCAAATCTAGGGCAGTCATCTCCCCCTTCGGTCCTTTACCTTCCGAGAACTTTCGTACCTGCTCGACGTTGATTCCCTCTCTGGCTAACGCTTTGGCAGTTCCAGAAGTTGCAAAAAGTTTGTAGCCGGATTCGAAGAGCTTCTTGGTTCCACGGATACCTTCTACCTTGTCCCGATCTGCAAATGAGACAAAAACCGCTCCGGCGCTCGGTAACGCTCCTGATGCTGCACTTTGCGATTTCGAAAATGCCTTACCGAAACTCTCATCTCGCCCCATCACCTCACCGGTGCTACGCATCTCTGGACCAAGGAGCGCATCCACTCCGCTGCCGTCTCGTTTCCTAAAACGATTCCATGGCAAAACGGCTTCTTTCACGCTAATGCCCTGCGCCTTTCCATCTCCAGATTCTGGCAACATGCCCTCAGCGCGAAGTTGTTCGATGCTCTTTCCTAACGAGATTTGTGCTGCAGCTTTAGCAAGTGGCACCCCTATTGCCTTACTGACAAATGGGACAGTTCGAGAAGCGCGTGGATTTGCTTCTAGTACGAAGAGAGTTCCATCTTCTATTGCAAATTGAATGTTCACTAAACCTCGTACACCCACTCCTCGCGCAATCTTCTCGGTAGCGTGGCGAATTTCCCTCAAGGACTCAGCACTCAGGTCCACCGGTGGTAAAACACATGCTGAATCTCCTGAATGTATTCCAGCCTCTTCGATATGTTCCATGACGCCAGCGAGGAAAAGTTCCTGGCCGTCGAATAGAGCATCCACATCGAGTTCTGTTGCATGATCCAAGAAACGATCTACCAGAACTGGATGGTCAGGACTAATCTCGGTAGCGCGCGAAATATAACTTGCTAGCGCTTCATCGTCGTAGACGATTTCCATTCCTCTTCCACCTAAAACATATGAAGGCCGGACGAGTACTGGATATCCAACCCTCTCTGCAATCACGGATGCATCGTCATATGAATAGGCAAGTCCAAATTCTGGCGCACGCAATTGTTCACGATTTAGCAGAGCGCCGAACTCTCCCCGATCTTCGGCTATGTCGATAGCCGAAGGGCTGGTACCAACTATTGGAAGACCCGCATCCTCGAGCGCTTTGGCTAGCCCCAAGGGAGTTTGCCCACCGAGTTGTACAACTACGCCTGCTACCGGTCCAACTGCAAGCTCGGCTCGATAAATCTCCATTACATCTTCAAAGGTAAGTGGCTCGAAATAAAGTCGGTCTGAGGTGTCGTAATCTGTTGACACAGTCTCGGGATTGCAGTTGATCATGATTGTTTCATAATCCATCGACTTTAGGGCGAAGGCCGCATGCACGCAGGAGTAATCGAATTCCACTCCCTGCCCAATTCTATTTGGTCCACTTCCGAGGATAAGAACTGCAGGTTTTGTCCGTGGCTCTACTTCACTCTCTTCGTCATAACTGGAGTAGTGATATGGAGTAAGCGCTTTGAATTCAGCTGCACACGTATCCACCGTCTTGTATACAGGATGGATTCCAAAACCCTCACGCTTACGGCGAATATCGCTCTCTTTCAAGGCGACAATTGAGCCAATCTGGTGATCTGAAAAACCTAATCGCTTCGCACGCTTCAATAAGATGGCGGTCAACTCTCCAGGCTCTGACAATTCTCGAGCCATCTCATTTATTTGCTCGATTTGATCGAGGAACCAGGGATCGATTTTTGAAGCTTCATGAACTCTAGCAACGCCAGCACCGAGATAGAGAGCTCGTTGAACGTGATGGATTCGCATTTCTGTCGGGGTTCTGGATGCCTCTAATTCATATTCGAGATCTCCTTCCGGTGAGAAATCGAATGTGTATCCCTTCTTCTCGAGTGAGCGCATCGCCTTCTGTAGCGCTTCAGGGAAGCTCCTACCGATCGCCATGGCCTCACCCACGCTCTTCATTGTGGTGGTTAATCGAGGATCAGCGGCGGGAAATTTTTCAAAATTAAACCGTGGAATTTTTACAACCACATAATCAAGTGTTGGTTCGAACGAAGCTGGAGTCTCTTTCGTAATGTCGTTTTGAATCTCATCTAACGAATACCCAATCGCCAATTTTGCTGCTATTTTCGCGATAGGGAAACCTGTCGCTTTAGATGCCAGCGCGCTCGAACGGGAAACCCGTGGATTCATCTCGATCACCACTATTCGACCATTGCGCGGGTTGACGGCAAATTGGATATTGCATCCGCCGGTATCTACCCCCACAGAGCGGATGATGTTGATAGCAAGGTTTCGTAATTTCTGATACTCAACATCGGTAAGCGTAAGAGCAGGAGCGACTGTTATCGAATCTCCAGTATGCACGCCCATGGGATCGAAATTCTCAATCGAACAAATTACAACGACGTTATCCTTGTAATCTCGCATCATCTCAAGTTCGAATTCTTTCCATCCGAGAATAGATTCTTCGATGAGAACCTCAGTTGTTGGGCTGTAACGGAGCCCAGCGCCAGCAATCTCTCGGAGTTCTGATTCATCTTTAGCAATGCCTGAACCCAGTCCGCCCATCGTAAAGGAAGGTCTAACAACGACCGGATAATTGAATTCATGAGCAGCAGCGATACATTCCTCTAAGGTGTGACATATCTGAGATCGAGCTGATTCGCCGCCAATACTCTCAACTATTCCCTTAAATATCTCGCGATTTTCACCTCGATTGATTGCTTCCACATTGGCACCGATGAGACGAACCCCATACTTTTCTAATACTCCTGCTTCATGGAGTCTTATCGCGGTGTTGAGCGCAGTCTGTCCTCCTAAGGTTGCAAGAAGGGCATCGGGACGTTCTTTCTCAATCACTTTCGTGACAAATTCGGTGGTGATGGGTTCGATATACGTAGCATCAGCGAACTCGGGGTCGGTCATAATCGTTGCAGGATTGGAATTAATGAGGATTACACGTAAACCCTCAGATCTAAGAACTCGACATGCCTGTGTACCTGAATAGTCAAACTCACATGCCTGTCCAATGACGATGGGTCCTGACCCGATGACCAAGACGCTCTTGATATCGCTTCTTTTCGGCATCAGCGTTTACCTTCCATCAAATGCAAGAATCTATCGAAGAGATAGGCCGCATCATGGGGACCGGCCGCTGCTTCAGGGTGGTATTGCACGCTAAATCCTGGGCGGTCGAGAAGTTCAAGGCCCTCGACTACTTGGTCATTGAGATTTATATGCGAAACGCGTCCTCTCCCAAAAACTGTATCGAATACCCCTTCAGTTGGCGCCTGAACGGCAAATCCATGGTTATGTGCGGTGATTTCTACCTTGCCACTAGTTTTATCGAGAACTGGTTGATTAATGCCGCGATGGCCAAAACGCAATTTATACGTTTCGAAACCGAGCGCGCGACCAAATATTTGATGTCCAAAACAGATTCCAAAAACGGGAATCTCGCGCTGGAGGATCTCCCGGACCAATTCAACAGTTGTCTGCATGGTTGATGGATCTCCTGGGCCGTTGGAGAGAAAGATTCCATCCGGGCGCACTGCCAGTAACTCGTCAAGCGTGACATTGAAGGGAAAAATATGTACTTCGATTCCTCGCTCTGACATGAGGCGAGGGGTTGCACCTTTAATTCCGAGATCAAGGGCCGCGACTGTTCCTCTTTTTTCACCTATAGCTGGAACTACATACTTCTTCTCAATTGATACTTCGGCCACGAGATTTGCCCCAACCATCTCTGGTGATTTACGAACTCTTCTGATCATCTCTTCTCGGGATATCGTTTCACCTGAAAAGATTCCCACTCGCATCGCACCACAATCGCGTAGATGTCGAGTGAGCGCTCGAGTATCGATACCTGAAATTCCTACAACGCCGCTCTCTGCTAATTCGCTCTCCAAATCCCGCTCAGAGCGCCAATTACTTGAAATGCGCGATGGATCGCGGACCACAAATCCTGAAACCCAGATTCGACGTGATTCCTCATCTACGGTGTTCATGCCGGTATTTCCGATGTGTGGAGCGGTCATGACCACTATCTGACGGAAATAGGAGGGGTCAGTCAGAGTCTCTTGATACCCGGTCATGCCAGTTGCAAAAACTGCTTCCCCAAAAGTCTCCCCTTCTTTTGCCCACGCCTGCCCCTCAAATATTCGACCATCATCAAGGACTAGGTATGCGCTCTTTCGATTCTTCATAACGGATTGACCAAATCTCCCTTTGCAACCACTAAGTTGCCGTGGAGGAAGGTGTACATCACTTGTCCTGGCAGAGTTCGATCAAAATAAGGATTGTTCATACTCTTGCTAGCACTTCTTATCTCACTCACCGTGCGCCGGGCAGCGGTGTCATAAAGGACGATATTTGCCGGAGCGCCTTTTGTGATCCCTAAACCATGATGAGTCAGACGCCCAATTTTTGCCGGTGCTGTAGACATACGCTCTGCAATAGTCTTCCAATTACTGAGTCCACTTTCGATGATGCTCTCCTGTACAACCGAAAGGGCTGTTTCCAAGCCAACCATTCCACAGGCTGCCTCACTCCATTCGCACTCTTTACTCTCTTTCGGATGTGGAGCGTGATCTGTTGCGACGATATCAATCGTGCCATCCACCAACGCTGTACGGAGCGCCTGCACATCACGTTCGGTACGAAGCGGAGGATTAACTTTGAAGACTGGGTTATAACTCTCGGCCGCGCTGTCAGTGAGTAAAAGATGATGTGGCGTAACTTCTGCCGTCACCTTTATCCCGCGCGCTTTAGCCCATCGAATGATTTCAACGCTACCTGCGGTCGAGACATGACATATATGTAAACGGGCTTGAACGTGCTCGGCTAGAAGTACATCTCGGGCGATTATTGCCTCTTCGGCTACCGCTGGCCATCCTGCCAATCCCAATCGCGCAGAGACCACACCTTCGTTCATCTGGGCATTTTCAGTAAGTCTGGGATCCTGGGCATGCTGGGCAATCACTCCGTCAAACTGTTTAACGTATTCGAGAGCTCTTCGCATCACCAATGAATCAAAAACGCATTTTCCATCATCGCTAAAAACTTTGACATTTGCCATTGAGTGGGCCATTGCTCCAAGTTCTGCCAATTGCGCACCATTGAGACCTTGAGTTACCGCGCCCACGGCAAAGACATCGCAATATCCGGCCTTACGCCCGAGTCGAACCACCTGTTCGACCACGCCTGCAGTATCGGCAACTGGTTCTGTATTTGCCATCGCATGAACTGCAGTGAACCCACCTAAGGCCGCAGCAGCGCTACCCGATCGGACCGTCTCTGCATCCTCGCGCCCTGGCTCACGCAAGTGTGTGTGAAGATCAACTAAACCAGGGAGCAGTTGCAATCCTTCTGCATTGATTACATCCACATCGCTAGCTTTGAGCGATCCCGCCTCGCTGAGATCAGAAATCACACCAGATTCGATACGTAAATCAACCTTCTTACCCTCTAATGAATAAGCGGACTGGATAACAATTGGTTTATTAGCAATTTTCTCCACATTACTCATGAGAACCCCCTAGTAGCAGATACAGCACAGCCATTCGCACGCTCACTCCATTTGCAACCTGCTCAAGAATGACTGAGTCAACATCGTCAGCGCAGTCAGCAGAGATTTCTAAACCGCGATTTATCGGGCCAGGGTGGAGTATCAGAGGGTTCTTCTTCGATTTCTTCATTCGTTCTCGATCGAGGCCATATAGCCGTGAATATTCCCGAGCGCTAGGAAAGAAGGCGCTCTTCATCCGCTCCATTTGCAAACGGAGCATCATGACGGCATCGCACTCACCAATCGCTTCATCGAAATCGTAGGAAATTTCAACTGGCCAATCATGAACTCCAACAGGTAAGAGAGTCGGCGGTGCGACCAGAGTGATGTGCGCCCCTAGAAGCGAGAGTAAAAGCACATTGCTTCGCGCAACTCGCGAGTGGAGTATGTCCCCGACGATGGCAATTCGTACCCCCGATAAATCCTCTCCTCGAGCCCCTTTCAGGTGTTTGCGGAGCGTGAAGGCATCCAAGAGCGCTTGAGTGGGATGTTCATGAGTTCCATCGCCAGCATTGATCACTACACCATCAGTCCATTGCGCCAAACGATGTGCAGCACCCGATGCGCTATGTCTCAAGATGACTGCATCTGCTCCCATCGATTGCAAGGTGAGAGCAGTGTCTTTCAAACTCTCGCCCTTAGAGACGCTTGAACCTTTTGCAGAGAAGTTGATGACATCAGCAGAGAGCCTCTTAGCTGCCGCTTCGAATGATATTCGAGTCCGAGTGGAATCTTCATAGAAAAGATTGACCACTGTCCTTCCTCGAAGCGTCGGTAATTTCTTTATTGGCGCATCTGAGACTCGCGCAAGCTCATCAGCAGTATCAAGGATATGAATAGCACCCTCGCGCGAAAGGTCAGAGATTGTTAATAAGTGACGGGATAGCTTCGGCGAGAGAACATCGCTTCGATTACTCATACTGATTTGCACCTACGATTGCGACGAAATCTTCCCCATCCACTTCAGCGATACTCACTCGCACTACTTCATCATGAGAGGTAGGTAGATTCTTTCCCACATAATCGGCGCGAATCGGTAATTCGCGATGGCCTCGATCAACCAGGACTGCTAACTGGACTAGCGCGGGTCTGCCGAGCTCTCCGAGAGCATCGAGAGCCGCGCGTATGGTGCGCCCAGAATAGAGCACATCATCGACCAGAACCACACGCTTACCATCGATACTCTCCCCAGGAATACGAGTGGGAGTGAGAGCGCGGGGCGGTTTTGAACGGAGATCATCTCGATGCAGGGTTATATCTAAAGTGCCAACCGGAATCGGCTCCGAACTACTCTTTCCCATCGCCTTGCCCATCGCGATGCCAATGCGTTCAGCGAGGTATGTTCCGCGAGTGGGAATCCCCAACAATAAAATCTCATCACTTCCACGATTCTTTTCGACAATTTCGTGGGAAATGCGCATTAATGCGCGATCGATATCCGCGCTACTCAAGACAGCCTTAATGGCCATAATTCACGTTCCTTCCTCGCCTCTCAGGACGAGTCTTAAAGGATCGAGAACGAGTATATAGGAGCAACGGTGGATATCTGAAAACGCCCTGCTCCAAGCGCGCCTACCCTGCCGCCATGGAATTCGACCGCATTGAAGCCCTGCGAATAGGGCAGGAATTGAAGAAGATCCGGAAACAGCGAGGGCTCTCACTCTCGGATGTCGAGAGCTTCTCCGAAGGGCGTTGGAAGGCGGTCGTTGTGGGTTCGTACGAGCGAGCCGATCGCGCTATCACAATAGGGCGGCTAAGCGCCTTGATGGCCCTTTACCAAACCCCCGTAAGTGCCCTCTTTCCTCGAGAAGAGCAGATGCGAAGCGATGCGAGCGTTGCCTTCGATCTTGCCCGTAGGGAACCGCTGAGGCAGCAACACCCTGGACTTGCCCATTTTCTCTCCTTTGTCATCAATGCCAGAGGAGACTGGAATGGACATGTGATCACCATTCGAAAGAGCGATCTGCACATGGCTGCTCATTACGAAGGCATTCCCGCAAAGGAATTGTTGGAAAAGTTGGAAATTAACCGTTTTCTTCTGCGATGGCGCTGAGAATCCCATGTATGTATTTTGGAGATTCGTCTGTTGAGAGCGTTTTAGCAAGTTCTAAGGCCTCGTCAATGGCAACTGAAACTGGTACCTCTCTTGAACTGCCATTGATAATTTCGTAAGTCGCGATTCTTAAGATATTCCTATCAACACTGGCAAGTCGATCTAGATCCCAATTCTTAGCATGCTTATCAATAAGGGAATCGATGTGCTGCGCTTGGTTTCCATAACCCTCAACTAAAGAAGCCGCAAAGAGAGCAATCTCATCCCCGGTTGTTGTCCGTTCTTTGACTAACCAAAGCGGATTAACCGACTTGATATCGCTCTCGTAGAGGATATCGAGGGCCCTTTTACGCCCTTTCGAGCGCGCGGACATTAATTAGCTCGCCCGAGATATGAACCATCTCGTGTATCAATACGAACAACCTCATCTTGATTGATGAAAAGTGGCACATTGACCGTTGCGCCAGTCTCAAGCGTGGCGGGCTTTGTTCCGGCGTTCGAGCGATCACCTTGTAGGCCTGGTTCAGTGTAAGTAATTCGCAATTCAACTGAGGCTGGAAGTTCTACATACAAAGGTTCACCCTCATGAACCGCCACGATGGCTGGGACATTCTCCAGCATGTATTGCGCCGCTTCGCCTACCGTAACTTCTGAAATGTACATTTGATCAAAGCTCTCTTTATCCATGAAAACGAAACTATCGCCATCTTTGTAGAGATAAGTCATGTCCCGCTTATCCACGGTTGCGACCTCAACTTTGAGCCCCGCATTAAAAGTTTTTTCGACTACTTTGCCCGAGAGAACATGTTTCATTTTTGTTCGCACGAATGCTGGGCCTTTGCCAGGCTTTACATGCTGGAATTCCACGACTGTCCAGAGTTGACCATCCAAATTGAGGGTCATACCATTTTTGAGGTCATTAGTGGTTGCCACGATCAATCCTTTTCTCGTTATTTTCCAGCGAAGTACTCTCTAATATCCAAATTCTACCTGATGCTTTACTTGCCCTTTCCCGTCATATGAGCAAGCGCCCGCAGCGCCAACTCATATGAGAGCAAACCAAAGCCACCAATTGTTCCGGTTGCTACGCCGGAAACCACCGAGGTGTGACGAAATTCCTCACGCGATAGCGGATTCGATAGATGAACTTCAATCACAGGCGCCTTCAACATCGCCACTGCATCCCTTATCGCGTATGAATAGTGGGTGAATGCTGCGGGATTGAAAGCAATTGGAATCTTCTGATCTGCAGCATCATGTAGCCAGTGGACTATTTCTGTTTCACTATCACTCTGTCGTACTTCGACATCTAGTCCCAAAGTTTTGCCAGTTGAAATGCAGAAATCAGTCAAATCCTTGAAGGTGATATCTCCGTAGATAGCATGGTCACGCAGATCAAGTCTTCCTAGATTCGGTCCATTGAGTACCCAGATTTTCATGAGCAAATCCTCTCATATGCAGCCTGGAGAACCTGGGGCGAAATCCCTTCAAGTCGTACTACTTCATACTTTTGGTCGTGATCACTGACTGCAACAAAACGTAAGCCACCCGCCCGCGATTTTTTATCATTCTGCATTGCCTGAAGTAACTCTGGCCAGGCTTCACGCGTGAAAGTTGTCGGCAACTTGGCCTTTTTTAGAATCATGAGGTGTCGCTGGCACAGCTCTTCGGAAGCAATTCCGCTCAGTACCGCCAAGTTTGCGATGAAAGCCAATCCCACGGCAACAGCATCGCCATGTCGCCAGGAATACTCTTCGAAGCGCTCGATGGCATGAGCCAAGGTATGGCCATAATTAAGGCTCTCCCTCAAATAACTCTCTTTCAAATCTTGAGAAACTACATCGGCCTTTACTAAAACCGCCCGCTCTATGAGTTCCTTCACCGTTGAGCTACTAGGAGTGAGGAAATCATCCCTCTCCTCTATCAATTCCAGAATCCTTTGATCTGCAATAAAACCACATTTGATAACCTCAGCAAGGCCAGCACGAAATTCAGCAACGGGAAGTGTTTCCAAGTAATTGACGTCAATAATGACCAGTGACGGGGAGTAAAAAGAACCAACAAGATTCTTTCCCGCCTCCGTATTGATACCGGTCTTTCCTCCAATTGCAGCATCAACCATGCCAGCCAATGAGGTGGGGATTGCGCCCCATTTGATACCACGAAGCCATGTGGCAGCGATAAAACCTGCGAGATCGGTAGTCGCACCGCCACCAAGACCAATTATCGCATCGCTTCGACGAAAATTCTCTTGCCCCAATATCTTCCAGCACTTCTCGACGCTCTTGATACTCTTCTGTTCTTCTCCTTCAGATACTGGAATGACCACCACTTTTTCAATCGCCGCAACTGAATTGAGAAGTTTCTCTAAAGGCTTTGTGAGAGCAACTAGATCTTCTGGCACAACAATTGCAACTTTAGTTGCATCACTAATGACCGGGTGTAGTGCAGGAGCATTCACCTCTGAAAAGAGCACTTCATAGAGATGCTCCGCGTGAACTTCGATTCTTTTCATAACGTTCCGACAATCTCTTGAGCAACCTCTCGAGCGCTTTTTCCATCGGTATTCACGATGACATCAGCTACGCTCTCGTATATCGCTTGACGTTCTTTTTTCAACGCTACCCACTTCGCACGAGGGTTGTCGACTAGTAAGGGCCGATCCCTATTGAAACCAATTCTTGGCGCTGCATAAGCAATGGATACCTCGAGGAAAAAGATTTTTCCGTCAGATTTCCGCAGTCGCTCCCGGGTTATCTCAGATAACACTGCACCGCCACCAAGGGAGATGATTTTCGAGCGGCTACTGTGGTGAGTAAGTGCGCGATCTACCGCCACTTCCTCTTGCGCTCGAAAGTACTGTTCGCCATCGTCGGTGAAAATTTCTGAAATCTTCTTCCCTGTTGCCTCTTCGATGAGTTGGTCGGTATCGAGAACCTCTCCTCCGATCATTTCCGCAAGGGCACGCGCTGTGCTGCTCTTTCCCGCCCCTGGTGGACCGGTGATGATGACAGTTGATACAGGTTGGAGTTCTGATTTCGAGCGCATATCTTCCGCTATCGAATTTCGAGGGAATCGAGATATCCCTTAATGTTGCGCTGGATCTCTTGAAGGCTGTCGCCGCCAAATTTTTCAATTAACGCATCAGCCAATACAAGGGCCAACATCGCTTCTCCAACAACACCTGCAGCCGGAACAGCACAGACATCTGAACGTTGATTAATCGCCTTAGCCGTCTCTTTAGTCGCTACATCGATAGTGTCAAGCGCCTTGGGTACTGTCGAGATCGGTTTCATAGCGATTCGCACTCGTAACGGATCCCCGGTGCTCATGCCACCTTCAGTTCCACCGGCTCGACCAGTTCGTCGCTTGATCCCCGACGAGGTCATATCGATTTCATCATGCGCTTGGGAGCCGCGACGAGTGGCGGTGGTGAATCCATCGCCCAACTCCACCCCTTTTATTGCCTGAATACTCATCATCGCGCCGGCAATACGACTATCCAAGCGTCGATCCCAATGAACATGTGAACCTAAGCCTGGAGGCAAGTTATATGCCAGGATTTCGATGACCCCACCTAATGTGTCGCCTGAAGAGTGCGCATCATCAATCTCGGCAATCATGGCTGCGCTCGCCTCTGAGTGAAATGCTCGGACAGGATTCTCATCTATCGCGCTCATATCTTCAGGGCTAGGTAATGAATAAGAATCTGGAACGCGAGCAGCGCCGATAGAAATCACATGACTGAGAATGGAGATGTTCGCTGCCTGTTTGAGGAATAATCGCGCTACTGCACCTAGCGCCACTCGCGCCGCAGTTTCACGAGCAGATGCCCGTTCAAGAATAGGTCTGGCATCATCAAAGTCATACTTTTGCATACCCACCAGATCTGCATGGCCAGGTCGAGGGCGAGTCAGTGGCGCGTTCCGTCCAAGCCCTTCCAATTCACCAGGCGAGACGGGATCTGCCGACATAACTTTTTCCCATTTTGGCCATTCGGTATTTCCCACTTGAATCGAAATTGGACCACCTTGGGTAAGTCCATGTCTAATTCCACCCAAAATAGAAATCTGATCCGCTTCGAAGTTCTGTCGCGCGCCTCGACCAACTCCCAAGCGGCGACGCGCAAGGTGGAAATCTAAATCGGAAGAGGTGATCTGTACATGAGCAGGGAGCCCTTCGAGAATTGCTGAGAGCGCTGGACCATGCGATTCACCTGCTGTTAGCCATCGGAGCATGCCCTAATTCTCTCAGATATATCGAGCTCCATGGCGACTATTGAGTGGCTACCCCAAAAATAGCGAGCGCCGCAGTACAAATCGCAGGACCAAAGGGAAAAAGTGGGGACCCTCCCCTCTTTCGGCTCAGAAGAGCCCCTGGGAGCGCGAAAAGTGAGGCAAGAAAAAGGAGAATCACCAGGAATTCCATTCGGGCCAACACGTTCTCAATCTCGTTCACAAGAACCAAAACGCCCACCAACTTAATATCGCCTCGACCGACCACCGTCGGTGCGAAGTATGTGATGGCGTACATGATTGCAATCCACCCCCACGCCAGCAACAAGCTCGTCGGGGTATGAATTAGCCAGATACTTAAACCGAATAGCGCGGGCTTAGTAAGTACATCCGGTATTCGATAGTCGCGTCGATCAACTTCAGAGATGACAAGAAACAATCCTCCGAGGGTGAGGAATCCGGGCGCATCGGAATAGAGAGTGAGGGCGATGATGAACAGGAATGCTTTCACCAAGGGAATCTGTATCCGAAACTTTTGCTGAGCGAAAATCAGGCCGGATAGAAGAAAGGTAACTTCGAGAACTTCGGAAATAAACTCGGCTTTTACATCAAAAGACACATACGAACTGTATGGATTTCAGAGTAAATTGTTCTCTGATATCAACAGCAGATCAGATATGGGCCAGAGCTGCCTCGCGCATAGCGACAAAGAGATCACCTCTCCGGTCAACAATTTCTGATGGATTAAAGCTCATAACCTCTAACTGCCCTATCGCTTGCCAAACAAGCAAATCGAGTCCATCTAGATAACTCCCTGACTTTTCTTGCCACTTGTGTAGAAGTTGCGTTGGCCAAGGATGGTAGAGCGATTCAAATAAAGTTCCGTGCACCCTATTAACATCATTGATAGCAATTCCATCGGTAGCCCCTTTGGGGGTGGTGGAGATAATCAATTCATTCTCCATTGCAGCCCCTACTTCCTCCCAAGGGCGTATCGTGACAATTGCATGTTCGGCCGAATTGACCAAGGCACGAGTTCGGTTTTCAGAACGGCTATAAACGATAATCCGTTTAGCAAAGTCATCAACAGCCGCTATTGCCGACCGAGCTGTTGCACCGCCGCCAAGTACCGCCACTTCTTCGGGAATTGCAACGTTTCGGTATTTCAGCGCATCTCGAAAACCTTGAACATCGGTGTTAAACCCATGTGAACCTAAATCATCAAACACGATTGTATTGATTGCATAGACGCGCTTGCCTAACTCAGTCACGCTATCGAGGAGCGCAAGCGCCTCCTCTTTCAGCGGCATCGTTAAGGATAAACCTCGAAATTCACCAGAGCGCTCTGAGAGAAAAGTCATCAATTGCGCAGATGCCACCTCGCATTTGGAGTAACTCCAATCCCACCCAAGTAAATCGTAAGCGCGTTGGTGAATTACAGGTGAGAGTGAATGGGCAATTGGCGAACCTAGAACTGCCGCTCTCATCATGAACGCCCTTCAAATAGTCCTGCCTTGAGATTACGTTGGAATTCTCGCTTGAATGATAGGAATTCCGAATAAGAGTTAGTGAACTTAGTTTCCGTGGGGGCTACTGTTACAAAGTATAACCAATCACCTGGAGTTGGTGAGAGGGTAGCTTCAAGGGCTTTTACTCCTGGGTTTCCAATAGGAGTTGGCGGTAGTCCTCTCCGGTTATATGTGTTGTAAGAAGAGGTAATGCTGATATCTCTCTTTGAAACGGCGATTCGTCGTTCTTTCAAGGCGTATAGAACTGTG